>NZ_JAAHHM010000200.1:0-9082 GCF_010692445.1 Moorena sp. SIO3E8
CACTAACCCCTCCCAGGAGGGGAAGAGAGAACAGGGCAAAATTATGTGTACCTCATTAGGTGAAAAACAGCTAGACAGACTAGTAATTTTTTTTTCAGGGCATTCCGACTCCCGACTCACGACTCCCGACTCCCGACTCCCGACTCCCGACTCCCGACTCCCGACTCCCGACTCCCGACTCCCGACTCCCTAAAACCGATGTCTAGCTATGTCTAGGTTTTTAGCAGATACAAAAACTCCAACGGTAAACCATCAGTATCAGCGATAAAGGCTACCTCATAAACATGATTACCGATCATCTGTTGGGTAGGTTCCAACAGAACCTTCAAGGGCTGAAACTGCTCTGGGTTCTGCTCAGAAGCCTCTTTAAAACTTTCTTTCAAGGACTCTAACCAACTTGGCAAGTCAGTAGCGCTATCAGTTAGGTCAAAAGATACGTGGTAATATCCCACATAATGCTCATCCCCAAAGGCATCCGGTGCTGGTAATGGTTCAGGAATTTGGATCAGTTCCAAGCGTCCCCCCAGTCCCTTCAGCCAACACGCTAGAGTCATGCCAGTAGTGAAGCGTTCAGATACTGTGAATCCTAACTTCTCATAAAATGCGATCGCGCGATGAATATTGGCTGTGCGAATCGAAGCGTGATGCATGGGTTTTGTCCTTTGGCCTTTGTCCTTTACCCTTTTTCCTTTCTAACCAACAACAGATGTAGTAAAATCACGTGTTCACCAATCACTAATCACGTGCTCACCAATCACCAATCACTAAAACAATCGGAAATAAGGGTAGCGCACAGGTACCCCAGGTTCTTTTTCCAAATCAAAATTGATCACTGCCCAACAAGGTTCTTCCTCAGGTTCTGGGCTAAATTCTACCGGCAAGCCATACAACCTGGGTTGGCCTGACTCTGAGTTCCCTCGCCAGGGGGTACTGCGCTCTAGGTAGGCACTCACTAATTCCCGATAACGACTGGCAATAATCACTCGTGTTGCGCGATATCCTTCAGTGTACAGTTTGTCTAGGGCTTCGTGAATCTCAAAGCGAATTCCATCAGGATGAGTGTGTTGTCGGTACCATTTATCTTGCCATAGACGCCAGTGACGCCCAGATTGTAAATGAATCAGTTCCCCAGTTTTTGGGTTGGCTTCAAACGCACCATGACGTGGACACAAGTAAGTGTCAGTCAACGTCAATGCCGGAATTATCTGACGGCAGTGAGGACATTTAATTTCTGAACCGAATATCGGGTACTGCAAGCTAGAATCAATCATTAAATGCTAGGGAGTGCCTTAGAGGTATATGCTATTACCTAATGGCTCCATCATTATAACTGGGTATTTAGTGGTGTTGGTCTCAGTGACCCCACTGTAAAACCTATCTAAAACCTAAGGTATTAATTACCATTATCTCCCTATTCTGATTAATTGTGGATCATCCCCTACCTCAAACCCCAATACTGACATCTTTTTGGCCTCCCCCAGATCTGTCTCTTGCTGCTTTTGTCGCCCCTAATGCTGTAGTTATGGGTCAGGTGTCCGTAGCTGCAGGAGTTAGCATTTGGTATGGTGCTGTAGTCAGAGGTGATGTGGAGCGCATCGAGATTGGCGATCGCACTAATATTCAAGATGGCGCAATTTTACACGGGGATCCTGGCAAGCCAACAGTTTTAGAAGACCATGTCACTGTTGGTCATCGCGCTGTAATTCATTCAGCATATATTGAACAGGGTAGCTTGATTGGTATTGGAGCAGTGGTACTCGATGGGGTTCGTGTCGGTCATGGTAGTATCGTGGGCGCTGGAGCTGTGGTTAGTAAAGACGTTCCTCCCCTGTCCCTGGTAGTCGGTGTCCCTGCCAAAAAATTACGGGATGTTTCGGAGGCTCAAGCCGCTGAACTGATTGAACATGCACGGCACTATGAAAAGTTGGCTCTAGTTCATGCAGGTAAAGGCACAGATTTAGGGTTTAGTCTAACATAATACTTCGCTGCCGTTGCCCGGAACCCGGAACAGGGAACTTCCGATCAGGGAACAGTGGACAATAATTGAGAAAAACACCATCAGAACAGCGCTGCATCGCGTTTTACCGATTCCTTCCCAATTAGTAAACTGTGGGTAACTTTGATTGACTTTGATTAAGTTTTTCCCAAGAAGCGTGCAACGTCTTGAACAAATGGGTGATCAGGTTAGTGAAAAATTAACTAAAAAAAATTGACCCATAGGTGCGACTATATATTTGACACTCCCCGCCCGCCCTATAAGGACGGGTATTCTCACTTGGCCTATGGCCACGCTACGCGAACAAAGAGCTGTCTTGCGCGGGCCAGCCGGAGCCAGGAAAGGTAGAGGGCAATTCTCCATGAGCGTGTTTGGTCTATGACCTAGGTTTCGGTGTGCTGGAAACGAAACCTTATCAGAGCGATGCAGCGCCGCCAAAGGGGGGAACCCCCTTTGGCGGCGCTGAATCGCTTTTTTTATATAGATAGATAGATACTTTTTTTTATCTAAATTTTTCATAGACGTTTAAGTCGTTGTCTTGATGCAGTAGCGAGTGGGGGAAACCCCCAAGACCGCGCTGCATCGCTAGACCAAATTACGCAATATGTATCTGATACATATTTTTTACGTTGCCTACTTATGGTTAGATAGTATTTATCTAGTTTTTTAGTCTATTGTTTAGATTTTGAGGCTAGCATACCTAGTACAAACTGTCAAGGTAATTGTTTTCAAAAAAAGCCGTCCTATAAGGACGGGGCGCGATTACCCAAATTTTTTCGTAAAAACACGGAAAAACGCGGCAGTAGCAATCTAGTACATGATTAGCGTAACGCATGCGTAACTTTACGCATGTTTTCAACAAAACTCCTCTGGGAATGTGGTAAAATTAGCCTATGCAATAACCAAGCAATAACAGTATTAGGCTTGACATCCAGATCATCTTCTACAAGAGTGGGTAGCCTGTGAAAAGGTAACTGAGTAAAGCCATCAGTTTTAAATCTCCCGAAAATAACGGAGTAGAGCAACAAAGTTGTCACCTCAAATTCAATTTCAATATTAGGTTGGGTTCCAGCCGATTTGAAGCCTGTGGATAGGGTGCTGCCGACAGTCCTAGTTGAAACAGGAAGTAAACAGGCATCGTTGTGACGTTTTTGTCCGCGATGTTCACGTTTTATAGAACAGGACACTAGAACCATGGATTTACGTCTATTAATAGTCTTATTGCCTTTAGTCTTGGCAATAGGCTGGGTAGTTTACAATATTGGTGCGATCGCTCTCAAGCAAGCTCAAAATTATTTGAATAAATCTTAATAAATCGCGCGTCAACGAATTGAGCAATAGTAGCTTTGCACAAAAGCACAATAGCCAGCTGTTCCGTCAAAAGGAGGATACAGCTGGTTTGCTTGAGCTATTGACCAATCTTATTTTTGGCAAATCAGTGGCTCTGAAGTCAATAGATAATCTAGAAAAGTACCAGCAACAATCGATAGTTGTTTGCTACGCGGATAGACAGCATACCAGTAACGCTCGATCGGAAAGTGTTCTACATCCAAAACCACCAGCTCAGAGTTAACCCCTTCCATAACTAAGGTATGACGAGATAATACAGAAATTCCTAAACCCCCTGCGATCGCTTGCTTAATTGCCTCATTACTCCCCAAATCCAGCCGCACCTTTGGTGAAATCTGGTGGTAATCGAATAGTTTTTGTACAGCTTTGCGTGTTCCCGAACCAGGCTCCCTCATAATAAAGGTTTCTTGAGCTAGACGTTTAAGGGGGATATTTTTTTCCTGAGCTAGAGGATGATCGACCCGTGCGATCACAACCAGGGGGTTTTCTTGCACTGGTTTATAGCAGGTCTCCTGGTTTTCCGGAAGCTGACTCATAATGTATAAGTCATCTAGATTCTCACTGAGACGACCAAGGATGTATTCGTGGTTGGTGACTTGGAGAGAAATATCAATGCCTGGATAACGCTGGCAAAACGGACCTAGTAAACGAGGAATAAAATATTTCGCAGTTGTAATCACTGCTAAGCGCAGACGCCCCTGTTTTAAACCTTTGAGATCTGCCACTTTCATCTCAAACTGGTCTAAATTCTCAAAGATATCGCGGCAGGTTTTAACTAGTGCCTCACCAACCTGGGTCAGGTAGATTCGCTTACCTACCTGGTCAAACAGAGGCATACCAACAACTTTGGTTAGCTGCTTCACCTGCATAGAGACAGTGGGTTGGGTGAGAAACAGTTCTTCTGCAGCTCGTGTAAAGCTGTGGTGCCGAGCGACTGCTTCAAAGACCCTTAACTGATGCAATGTGGCTTGCTTCAATGATATTACTCCTATGAGGATATAGATCTTAGTCTTTGACAGTCTTGAAAGTCAGGAGTAGGGAGTGGGAAATGGGGAAAAGGTAATTTCATGGTGTTCATGGTGGACTTTTTTCCATGGTAGCTATTATGAATCTTTGGTACGTATGGGTAAGTTTCTTAAATCTGGTAGTTCTACTAGCTCTTTTTCTGCTTCCTTTACCTTAACTGGTATTCTCAACGGTTGTGGTTGCTCCTCGATCAGGCAACTCGCTACTGGCAAGCTTTTCTCTAAATCTTCAAGAGGTCTAGGAATCACTGTCACAGCGGTTAGTTCACCAATACGCTGGGCTTCAGCCATTCCAACTTGTAAAGCAACTGCTACATCTGCCACACGACCCCGAATAATCGCAGTACATAAACCCGCCCCAATGGTTTCGTAGGCAGTAAGCTGTACATTGGCAGCTTTGAGCATGGCATCCGAGGCACCAACCATTGCTGGCAATCCCCTGGTTTCTAAAAGACCTAGGGCATGATTACTGACCCGGCTACGATGATTTTGGTTAACTTGATCGAGTAGGTGAACACCGATGGGAAATATCACTTCCAGGTTGGGAAGTGGTCGGGCAATGATGGTCGAGGAGAGCAACTCACCCTCTCGTTGAGCATAATCCTTACCCGATTCGACAGCAATTCGCACCTCAGCGATCGCTCCCCGCACAATGGCAGTGCAGTGACCACTACCAGTTTTTTCATAACCCACAAGGGTAACTTCTGCTGACTTGAGCATGGCGTCAGCAGTACTAACAATTACTGGAAAACTTAGAGTAGAGACTAAACCTAGGGAGGCTTGGTTAAACCGTTTTCTTTTTGTCAAGGGATCGTCAGGGACAAGCCCAGGTTTGTATAACTCCATCAGACAGAAGACCTCTCTTTGGTTGTCGGCTGTTAATTTTTGGCTTATATCAAGTTTAGAAAGTTAAGTGTTCAGCAGAAACATACAAAGGTCAATCAAGAAGCAGCTCATGCCATTGGACTAGATGATTGGCATGGGTTTTGTCTGGGAGTAGTGTGCCGACCACCGGTATGATCTAGCATTTCTCAAATCGGTCAGGTAGACAGTTGCAGGGTTAATGGGAGTCGGGAGTCGGGAGTCGGGAGTCGGGAAGTCAGAAAAGGGATCCCTCCTAACCCCCCTTAATAAGGGGGGAACTTAATAAGGGGGGAACGAAAGTGGGAAAAAATCCTGTTAACCTCATTACTACGAAAACTGCTATAACTATAATTTATAATTACAATTAATTATACTAATAAAACTGTAGGCGAAACCGCTAGGACAACTAACTATAGAGCGTCACATTGAGGCATATGGGGTGGCTGTTGGCTTGAGACTCCCAACTTGTGTCGTTCTAGCTATCCCAAGGGCGTTCCTTCTGGTGATCAAACTTCTGACAATCGCCTTTCGAGTCCTTTTTTCTATACCAGTAGGAAATTTAGATTAAATCACAGATATAGCAGAAGTCAGAAGTCAGAAGTCAGAAGTCAAACTCTTGCGCTTACTTAGGTTTGAGACTTTTGTCATGTCCTAACTGCCCTGGCGACTGCTATATTTAAACCCTTGTTTATTTGATAGCGTTTATCATACTAATAACGTAAACAGCTTTTTTTCGGTTACCTTTTACCTATTACCTAAACTAAAAAAGTAACCTCACCCTCATCTAGTTGATAAGTAAGCATTCAGCTGTGAGCTAAAAACTCACGCTACGCCAATGGCTGATAGCTGATAGCTGATAGCTGATAGCTTACTTTGATAACTACTATATAAATACCCGTTGATGGAGCCGTAACTATGAGTAGTCTATCTAAACTTCAAAGCCGAAAACTTGGATTAATTGAATTAATCTCAATGGGGTTTGATGTTTATCTGAAAAACTTGAAGCCTATCCTACTATTGTTTTGTACGATTTATTTACCTTTACTGATAATTTTGTCAGCTTTGAACCCTGAAAATCAAAATAACCCTTCAGGATTGTTTTTGGCATCTTTTGTAGTTGTTTCGATTGTTGTAAATTTAGCTGGTATTATATATATCATAGCCTTATCGCTGATTACAGAAAATTATCTTCATGGAAGAGATACCAGTTATCAGAGTGCAGTCCCAAAAATAGTTTCGAGTTTACTTCCTCTAGTTAGCATAGTTTTTATATTTTGGATTAACTATTTGTTACGCTTTATGCTACTTATAATCCCAGGAATAGTTTATGCGGTAAATAATCAATACTATGGGCTGGCTTTTATTCTACGAGACCAAAGGGGAAAAGACGCTTTCGATTACAGTCGCTCTAGCGATGCAGCGCGGTCTTGGGGGTCCCCCCCATGAGCGACTGCATCAAGACAGAGTTGAAGGGAATTGGTGGAAAGTATTCTTCTTCATTTTTCTAAGTGTCTTGAGTGCTTTAGGCTGCCAATTTATATTGAATAGTATATTAACTAATATTCCTGTTATGAAAAATTTTTGGGGTGATTTACTTTCAGTAATTTTACCCCAATTTATCGTTATCGGGATTTACATTGGTAATATACTTCTATTTCTTAATCTAGATTATTACAAAAGTTTGGATAACTGATTAAATGGTAAGCATTCATAGGCTAGGTCAAGCCGGTGACTTAAAACCAAGTTCTGTATTCGTCTAAATAACCGTCGTAGTACAATTCTTCTTCTTCAAGGCAATCTGGAGTATCGACAGTCGTCTCTTGTGTTAAGTCTATTCCGTGGTACTCTTCCTCTAGTTTTTTCATCTCTTCAAACAGACCTTGTTTCTTCAGTTTAGATCTTTCTGCAACAAATTTGTTCCATTTTTTACATTTTTTCCTAGCTCGTTCTCCTGGGACGTTTTTACAGTTTACCGGCCTATAGTCGCTAGGTTCATAAAACTTATGTCCCCCAGGATGTTTTTTCTTTTTTTTCTTACTCATATTAGTGGATTTTACTTTTTATGGACTTCTAGAAATTTTGGCCGAAAGTCAATTGAGTAAGATTTTATCCCAGATTGTTATAACTCACTAGTTAATCTCTGTATTATTATACCTCATAAGTAGTTACCTATAGGTAATTGCAAGGCTTGGTTTGGCAATTCTTAGCATGTCATTGGCTCTCTCCCTCAAGCACTTTACTTTTCTAAGGGTAAAGTCAAGGGCGATCGCATAAGCGCGGAAGCTGAGGCCGTAGGCCACGCTACGCGAACGAGTGACTCGCGATGCGGCTCAATCCACGCGCATCGCTTGTTCTCGATTGCTCTATGATGCTCGAATCCCTAGCTACATAAGCTTCAAACTTATGTAACGGTTAAGACTTACTCCAGACTCAGCGGCTTTTATTGCCAATGAACGATGTTGCTCCGGTGGAATTCGTATTTGAAATTTACCGCTATATTTTTTCTCGGCAAGAGGTTGTGGAATAGCTTCTCCAGAGGTTTCCATGTCTTCGAGGACTTCTGCGACTAAACTACTAATCCCTTCTAAAGCAGCGATCAGAGATGTGTCAAGGTGAGAGAGACTGGGAAATTCTGCACACAATCCCACAAACTCCCCGTCTTCTTTTGACCATGTGATGCTGTAAGTGTAGTGTTGGTGATTAACTTTCATTACTGTCCTCCAACTTATCAATAGCCTCTAAGACTTGACGAACTTGATAAACTTTAGCCTTTCCACTCTTTCCCTTTTGAATATTGACACGAGGATTCCCTTTCCACGGCGTCTTATAAACAAGGTGAGAGGTTTTGTTGTGCCTAGCTTCACCAAAATAATGAGTACAGACTTTAACTAAATCAGCAAAACGAACATCACAGGGGTTATGCCGCATAGCGGCAACAATATCGTTTATTCGAGCCATCTGTTCACCCATAGTATCATTATTGATACTATAATGGTCAATGTCAAGACAACTTCCGAATGCCAACTTAACCCTCTTGTGTCACAATCGAGGGAATGTAAGCATTCAGCTAAAGACCTTTGGCCACGCTACGCGAACAGTGGTCAGCCGTCAGCTAATCAACGGGAGGTAGTAAACAAAGTTACGGGCTGGTACAGCTGCTTGAAAATCCCTGCTGGTTTTGCTCATTGAGCCTCAGTTTTCTTTAGCTTCAAAAATGCCCTAGCTTTGGCGATTCTGATAATATGCTCTAAATATTGATAATGTTGCCAGAGCTGTTCTTCTGCTGGAGTCAAACCCACTGTCCGATTTTTCTCTAAGAGGATAGATAGCTGAGATTGTAAGGCTTCTGAGGGCCGTAGAGCAATAATAGCTGATTCTGTAGGGAGACTTGCCAAAAATTCCAAAACTTCAGCCATACCGGAAAAACCTTCTTGAGGAATAGCATTAAATTCTCGCAATCCTAAGGCTAGGATTTCAGGTAGCTGATCACAAAAGGGTTGAAGCTGAGTTACTACTTCATCAGGTAGATCAAAGGTAACTTCCATTAGCTTTTCTTTCTGGGATTGTTATGGCTTTAAATCCATTCTAGTGATTCAATCATGGATGTAGGACTCTTTGAAATCCTGTAAAGGGCAGCTTTTAAGGCAGTCTGAATTGGCACTGATACTAAATAGTCTCCGCCTGCCGGGGATGAGGGATTGGGGATGTCGAGTTGGTCATCTCACCTCTTGCACTAGTACAAATGAACCACTTGCCAAGCAGTAGGCACAGATGAGAGAAAAGGGCGTGCAAACAATAGAAACAATAGATAGCTTGAACTTTGGTTTCAATTCTTGCCCACGCCCAA
>NZ_JAAHHM010000201.1:0-9075 GCF_010692445.1 Moorena sp. SIO3E8
GGAGACATAGCAGTTTTTACATTGGTTTATATGGTCAAACCTGGGTAAAGTTTAAGGATTGTTGTCTAGAATTAGTAACCGAATTAATGAGACTCAATCCTAATAAACGAAAGTATTATCAACGAGGTATAAGGGCTAGGTTGCTTATAGAATCTGCATTTTAGCTTATTTCGTCGCCCCCTCAGCTTAGAATCATTTAGTGATCAATCATTTGATGGTATTTTCTATGATACTTATCCTTTGAATGCAGATGAACAACACACCCACCAATTTCCATTTATCAAAAAGGTTTATCCCCTGCTTAAGAAGGGTGGAATTTTAAGCTATTGTAATTTGACGTCAACAGGAGTTCTCAAGAATAGATACGATTCCTGGGAAGCTCTTTTCAATGAAACTCAAGTTCCTTATCTTCTTGAAGCAGGTGTTCCAGAAAAGGATATTAAAGGTATCATCATCTTCAAAGTTTATCCACCTACTGAATGCTTATACTTTCAACACAAGACAGCCATGATTCCGATTATTGTAAAAGAGTAAGTGTAAGCATTCAGCAGTCAGCAGTCAGCCCTTGGCCAAAGACCAAGGCTGATAGCTGACTATTTACGTGAAGCCTGGTTTTCAAGCCCCTTCCCGTAACTTATCCAACACACTGCGGTCTTCTAGAGTGGACGTATCTCCAGCTACCTCTTGACCTGCAGCTAGCGATCGCAATAGCCGTCGCATAATTTTTCCGGAACGAGTCTTGGGCAAAGCATCAGTAAAGCGAATGTCACCAGGACGTGCGATCGCACCAATTTCTTTGACCACGTGCTGCTTTAGTTCTTGCTTGAGTTCGTCACTAGCGCTATAACTGCCTTCTAAGGTCACAAAGGCAAAGACATCTTCCCCTTTTAGGTCATCAGGTTTACCGACTACAGCGGCTTCAGCTACAGAAGGATGAGAAACCAGTGCTGACTCTACTTCCATGGTTCCTAAGCGGTGACCAGAGATATTCAACACATCATCGACACGACCCATAACCCAGAAATAGCCATTGGGGTCTTTTCTGGCACCATCTCCAGCAAAATAGAAGTATTGCCCATCTTTTGGTTGAATGTGTTCCCAATAGGTGCGGCGGAAACGGTCATCATCCCCATAGACAGTACGGATCATACTTGGCCAAGGATGTTTGATAACTAAATAACCACCGTCATTATCCCCAACTGAATTGCCGTCTAAATCTACAATATCAGCAATAATGCCTGGGAAGGGGAAGGTAGCGGAACCGGGTTTAGTGGGAGTAGCACCAGGTAAGGGGGTGAGCATGAAGCCACCGGTTTCCGTTTGCCACCACGTATCGACAATGGGACAACGTTCTCCCCCAATCACCCGATGGTACCACATCCAGGCTTCTGGGTTAATCGGTTCACCAACAGTTCCTAGGATACGTAGGGACGATAAATCACGGGCGTTGGGATGCTGGTCTCCCATCTTAATAAAGGCACGAATAGCAGTGGGAGCAGTGTAGAAGATAGTGACTCCATATTTTTCTACTACATCCCACAAGCAACCGGGATTGGAAGGACGGGGAGCCCCTTCGTACATGAGGCTAGTAGCACCATTGGACAATGGACCATAGACAATGTAACTGTGTCCGGTAATCCAGCCGACATCAGCAGTACACCAGTAGACATCGGTCTCTTTGAGGTCAAAGGTCCACTTGGTAGTCATGTGGGTGTAGAGGTTATAGCCACCAGTAGTGTGAACAACCCCTTTCGGTTTACCTGTGGTACCGCTAGTGTAGAGAATGAAGAGCATATCTTCACTATCCATGGGTTCCGCTGGACAATCCGCAGATGCTCCCGGTTGCAAGTCATGCCACCAGTGGTCTCGTTCTGGTTCCATGTCAATCCCTTGCTTGGTGCGTTCTACCACTAGGACGTTTTCTACTGTAGGTGCGCCATTATTCTCTAAGGCTTTATCAACTTGGATCTTGAGAGGAACAATCTTGTCTTTGCGCCAGCCCCCATCAGCAGTAATTACTAATTTAGCTTGAGCATCTACCAGTCGGTCTTTGAGGGCTTCAGCACTAAAGCCACCAAAAACAACCGTGTGGGGAGCACCAATTCTAGCACAGGCCAGCATGGCAATAGCAGCTTCGGGAATCATGGGCATATAAATGCCAACGCGATCGCCTTTTTTGACTCCCAGTTGTTTGATCACATTTGCCATCTGGCAAACTTCCCGGTGTAACTGGGCATAGGTTAGGGTGCGGGAGTCTCCCGGTTCCCCTTCCCAAATCAGGGCAGCTTTATTCCGACGCCAGGTAGTGAGGTGTCTGTCAAGACAGTTGTAAGAAATATTAATCTTCCCACCAACAAACCACTTGGCAAAGGGAGGTTGCCAATCTAATACCGTATCCCACTTTTGAAACCAGTCTAGTTCTTGGTCTGCAAGCTGGGCCCAAAACCCTTGGGGGTCAGCTTTGGCTTGTTCATAAAGTTGCTGATACTCCGCCATGCTCTTAATCTGGGCATTCTCGGCAAAGTCAGCTGGTGGCGGGAACAGCCGTTCTTCTTGAAGGATTGATTCTATAGTTGGTTGTGACATCGTTATGGAAAATTACTGATATCTAAGTAGGTAGTCTAGACCTAGCCAAGGCTCAGTCTATTAAAACCATACTGAACAGGTCACCCAGTTGGGCAAATCGTTGGATTTCTTTAATTTCTGGTTTGTTACTACTCCTCCCTACTCCCTGCTCCCTGCTCCCTAAAACCCACTCCTAGTAAGTACCTCACCCAATTTAAAACTGCTGTAGTTATGTCAATCAAAGTAGAAGTTGTTCCCCATGACCCGAAGTGGCGAGAGGAATTTGAGCGTGAATCAAAGCAGATTGCCCTTGCCGTCGGCGACAACTTAGTTGCTGTACACCATATTGGGAGTACATCTATTCCAGAACTATATGCTAAACCGATTATTGATATTTTGGTTGAAGTCAAAGACATTACCAAAGTAGATGAAAATAGTTCAGGGATGGACACAATAGGCTATGAAGGAATGGGTGAATACGGCATACCAGGTCGTCGTTATTTCCGCAAACATAATCAAATAGGAATCAGAACACATCATGTTCATATGTTTGAGCTTAATTCGCTACAGGTAGAGCGTCACTTAGCCTTTCGAGATTATATGATTGCCCATCCTAAGGATGCCCAGAAATACGGTGAACTTAAGCGAAAACTTGCTAATAAATATCCAGACAATATTGAATCGTATATGGATGGAAAAGATTGGTTCATCAAAGAGATGGATCGAAAAGCAGCAGAGTGGCGTAGAGAATTAAGAATTAAGAATTAAGAATTGAGAATTAAGAATTGAGAATTAAGAATTAAGAATTAAGAATTAAGAATTGGAAATTTATAATTCTGGCTTCTGGCTTCTGGCTTCTGGCTTCTGGCTTCTGCCTTCTGCCTTCACCATTCTTCATTCTTCATTCACCATTCTTCATTCTTCATTCTTCATTCTTCATTCTTCATTTCCCATTCACCATTCACCATTCACCATTCACCATTCACCATTCACCATTCACCATTCACCATTCACCATTCACCATTCACCATTCACCATTCACCATTCACCATTCACCATTCACCATTCACCATTCACCATTCTTCATTCACCATTCTTCATTCACCATTCTTCATTCTTCATTCTTCATTCTTCATTCTAAATTATAAATTCTACATTCTGACCTCCTTCGATAACAATCGCTCCAATAACGGTTTAGGAATTGTCTCAAAATCCTCCAACAATAAATCCATAATCGCCAGATGGCGCAAGTGACCAGGAGTCGGAGGGTAACAGCGACGACTGGTGTTAAACCAGTGCGATCGCCTATCTTGTCGGGTGCGTTAACCAAGTGCGATCGCTTATCTTGTCAGGTGTGTTCGCGTAGCGTGGCCATAGGCCAATCGCTTATCCTAGGGTTAACACTCCCATGGGAAAATCCACAACCAAACGCTTTGTTCGTAACTACAAAACACCTAAAAGACTATTTACCAGTTCATCTCCTCCTAACACTTCAACCGTAAACTCCTCTTCCTCAATAACCACCTTTCCCTCATATAAATTAAACCGTGCTTCTCCCTGGGCTGTTTGCATATCCTGTGGTTCATTATTACGCACCCACCCTAAACTCTCAGCATCTTGATTATCAATAGCTAACCAACCTGTAAACCCTGTATCTAACAGTGCCATAACGGGAAAAACCTCCCCATCAGCAGACATCAAGCCAATTTCAAAAAATAACTCCTCTCGACTATTAAATTCACCTTGGATCATATTCTGCCACAAGTTCCCGTTTCATTAATTTGCATAATAATACACTTTTTACCTGGATGTTTAGAACGGGATTTGGAAAGTGCTACCTTTTTATCTTCATCGATAAAATACTCCCCACTATCAGGTTCAATAATAATAAACCAATCATAATGCTCTTGAATCAATTCTGGTTGTACTCGCTCAAAGACCTCTCGACAACGCTTATAAAACACTGCATCTTCAGCTTGAATTCTGGCTTTTTCTTCAGGAGACAGTCGTTTCTCCGGAAAAACCCGTCCTCGCCTTACAGTGTGATGGGAAGATGATGATGTCATTTGAGTTATACAAAACGCTGTAGATAGGTTTATAATAACAAAAATATCCCCCCTCAGGTTATTTCGCCCTCTCCTACTAAGAAAGGCATAAGGGGTGACTTGTTCAAAATCTTATATAAGGCCCCATAAACTAGCCAATTATTCGAGCATAGATGATCAGCTTTCTGAATAGCTTCAGCCGCTGCCTGATTTTCACCCCTGTCAAACAAACACCGGGCATAATAACACCAGCCATTAGGATTATTTGCGTACTCCTCAGTTACTTTCCATCATTCTATTAATCAGCAATGCCTTCCCTTTTGCCTCTTGCCTCTTGCCTCTTGCCTTTGGGAGTATGTTCACAACTCAAATACAAAGGTGTTTATATACCTTATGATTGGAATTGTGATAATCTCCCACAGTGCTAAGCTAGCAGCTGGGGTCAAGGAATTAGCTCAACAGATGGTTCAGACATCGGTACCAATTGCGATCGCAGCTGGTATTGATGACCCAGAAAATCCCTTTGGTACCGATGTGCTGCAAGTCCAAGCCGCCATTGAGTCGGTTTACTCCGATGCTGGGGTAGTGGTATTAATGGATCTAGGCAGTGCAGTGCTCAGTGCGGAAATGGCACTGGAGTTTCTGGATGAAGAGCAGAAACCCAAGGTAAGATTGTGCGAAGCGCCATTAGTGGAAGGTGCGATCGCAGCGGTTGTCCAAGCTGCGGCTGGTGCTGATATCGACCAAGTTATTGCTGAAGCTAGATCAGCCTTAACTGCTAAAGCCTCTCAGTTATCAGTTGTTGATAGTACACAACTTACCCATTGCCCCCTAAATCCCCCAAACTTGGGGGACTTTGAGAATAGTGCCCCCCAGATTTGGGGGGTTAGGGGGGCAAAACCAACTAAACTTCCTAAGTCCTATAGTACTGATAGTACTGAGAATAAATCAACCTCCAATTTTAAAGAGTCTACAATCCCAGCTTCTACAACCAAAGAAATCCATCTTACTATCGAGAATCCACAGGGAATTCATGCTCGTCCTGCTGCGCAACTGGTTACTACGGCTAATCGGTTTAACTCGGAAATTACGTTACAAAACCTAACCAAAACTAGCAATATAGTTAATGGAAAAAGCATTAATAATGTGATGCTTTTAGGTATCCAACAGGGAGATGAAATAGTCATCAAAGCAGTAGGAGAAGATGCCGAATTAGCCTTGATAGCTTTGCAGCAGCTAGTCGATAACAATTTTGGGGAAAAACTAGATAAAGCAAAAAAAGACATCAAGCAAAATTCTAACCCTCCCAGTAACCGATCCCTTCACCCGTCATCGGTCACACTTGATAGGTTAGTTGGAATTCCCGCTGCTGCTGGTATTGCTATGGGAGCGGTTATTGTCTACCAACCCAAACTTCCAGAGATTATTGAAGAGCAAACAGATAATCCTCAAGGCGAGTGGGAAACCCTACAACTTGCTATTAAAACAGCACAACAGCAACTTGAACACCTGATCAATACTGTTACTAACGATCAGGCAGATATTTTTCAGGCTCACTTGCTCTACTTAGAAGATCCAGCCCTAGTTAATAGAGCTTATCAGATTATATAGCAGTCGCCAGGGCAGGCGCGGACATGACAAAAGTCTCAAACCTAAGTAAGCGCAAGAGTTTGACTTCTGACTTCTGACTTCTGACTTCTGACTTCTGCTATAGTTGACCAGCATCTATGGGCAGGGGCGGCTTGGAAAACTGTGATCGATGAAACCGTAGCAAATTATCAAACTCTGGAAGACTCCTACATGCAAGCTCGGGGAAATGATGTGATCGATGTCGGCTGGCGAGTGTTGCGATTACTGACGAATAGGAAAGAAACCTGTCTAGATCTGACTGAGCCTGGTATTCTGGTTGCTGCTGATTTAACTCCCTCTGAGGTCGCACAACTCAATCCGATCCAAGTCCTAGGTATCTGTTGCGCTAGGGGCAGTGCTACAGCCCATAGTGCCCTCATCGCCAATATGCTCGGTATACCGATGGTGGTTGGTGTTGGTCAGGATGTGTTGTCGTTGCCAGCTGGTACGGAGTTGGCACTGGATGGGACAACCGGTCAAATTTGGGTAGAGCCTTCTGAGGAACAAAAGCAAGAATTACAGCTACAGAGCAACAGTAAGGATGAATTACCTAGGGAGGTAATTACTCAAGATGGACACACAATTCCCTTGATGGCAAATGTGTTGGGAGAGGCTGATGCTAAATTGGCTCTCGATTGTGGTGCTCAAGGGATAGGTTTACTTAGGACCGAGTTTCTTTATCTGGAACGCTTAACTATTCCGATGGAAGAAGAGCAGTTGGCAACCTATCAAGCCATTGCGGAAATTATGGGTACCCATCCCCTAACGATTCGTACTTTAGATATTGGCGGTGACAAGCCCATTCCCTTCCTGAATCTAGCGTCTTCTGATGCTTCCTCTGATCGGCACACCCGAGAGCCTAACCCTTTCCTAGGATGGCGGGGAATTCGTCAGAGTTTGGATTGTCCAGAGATGCTCAAAATCCAACTGCGGGCGATTCTACGAGGGAGTTATGGACACAATATTAAGGTGATGTTTCCCATGGTTTCTTCAGTAGAAGAGGTAAGGGCTGCTAAGGAAATCCTAGCAGAGGCTAAAGCCGAGTTGCGCCAAGAAGGGTATCGTTTTAATGAACAGATGCCAGTGGGGATTATGGTAGAAGTCCCGGCAGCAGTAACCATGGCTGATCAGTTAGCGGCTGAAGTGGACTTTTTCAGCTTTCCGGCAAAAGGAGCCCCACATCTCAATACGTAGTATGAGTGTTTAAAGTTACCGTAAGGATAGGGTCGCCTTTATGGTTAGGAGGCTTGGCTGAAAAGGGTTAAAACTTTGCCGATTTTGGCTCCACTAACAATCAGGTTTCGTCTCCAGAGAGGAATTTTGCACAGAGTATGCACGGGAGGGGGAGGCGAGCTATAAAGCTTCTGAGTAACTCGGAATAGGTCATTCCTCTCCTGTCGGCTTCTTCTTGTAATTGCCTTTTTTCAAATTCGGTAACTCTAACTACAAGTTTTTGACTTTTCATCTGGATTGACAATTGTTACTACGAATGTTCTACTTATAGTAGGTCGAAAAACAGGAGAAGTCAATGAGAACAGCGTATCAATACAGACTAAGATTGACGAAGTCACAAGAGACAGAAATTGAAAGATGGCTTGACATGCTCAGGCATCAATACAATTACCTTCTTGCTGATAGGTTTAACTGGTATGAACAGAACCGTTGTTCCATTAACTCCTGTCCTCTTGTTTGTCATTTACCTGAGTTACGAGACAATCCTGATTATTTTTCTCAGAAAAGGACTCTACCTCAACTCAAAAAAGACAGATATTGGTATAAAGCTATCCATGCTAATGTTTTGCAGGATTGCGTCAAGAGGGTCGATCTTGCTTTTAAAAGGTTTTTAAAGGGGGACTCCAATGGTAGAAGAAGTGGTAAACCTAGGTTCAAGAGTAAAAGCAGGTATAAGTCTTTAGTTTTCTCTGCTTTTTCTAAAAAACCTATTCAGGGAAACAAGTTAAACCTTCCCAAGTTTGGATGGGTAAAAATGGTTTACCATAGGCCAATTCCAAACGGATTCAAGATTAAAACTGCCACAGTTACACGCAAAGCTGATGGATACTACGTGACCTTGTCGTTACAGGATGATACAGTACCTGAAATAATCCCGATCGAACAAGTATCAAATCCCGTTGGTATAGACATGGGTCTCAAATCATTTTTGATCAAGTCCGACGGGACAGAGGTACCAATCCCCCAGTACTATCGGAAAGCTCAAAAACGATTAAAGAAAATCCAGAAAACTGTCAGCAGGTCTAAAAAAGGCAGCAATAATAGAAAGAAAGCTGTGAGGAAACTAGGGAAAGCTCACAAAAAGGTAGCTGATACCAGGAAAGATTTTCACTTCAAAACAGCTAAATGGTTATTAGATGACCACGATCTAATTGCTCATGAGAAATTAAATATTAAAGGTTTAGCCAAAACTAAAATGGCTAAATCCGTATTGGACGCTGGATGGGGTCAATTTCTGTCAATATTATCAAACAAAGCCGTTCGCGTAGCGTGGCCTACGGCCTTGAATGCTGGTTTGGTCACAGTTGCGGTAAACCCCCAAAACACCAGCCAAAATTGTTCCAATTGTGGAACCAAAGTACCCAAGAAATTAAAAGACCGCATCCATTCTTGTCCTTCTTGTGGGTACATCGAAGATCGTGATGTGAATGCGGCAAAAAATATATTGAAGTTGGCGGTAGGGCATTCCGTCGGCAGTAAAGCTGTGTGATTCGTTGGCTATAAACCTTATCCATAAAGGATTTGGGGGACTAGCCGCAAGGGTCAAACCTTGATAACTTGAAAACCATGTTGGTGAAATACCAACCCTCGTGAAATCCGAGTG
>NZ_JAAHHM010000202.1:0-8988 GCF_010692445.1 Moorena sp. SIO3E8
CTTTAGAAGCTTTTCGTAGTGCCATGTCTTGCCGTTTTGTCCGTTGGCTCCAGGAAAATCCGGACGTATTTGTCAATTATAAAGCTAGTTTGGGCTATATTTGGGCTTGAATTTTGCTAAAGTCCCAGTAGGAGCTTCTCGTAGTAGAGAAGGGTATGACTAGGGGGATTCGCGGGATAACACCCAAAAATCCTAACTATCTACCGGATGGTGGTGAAAACCCACCCCTTGAAGAGACAAGTGACTCCTTACCTGGCCACACCGAGCGGGCGGCATCTCCGCAGAGTGACGCTGGCATCAGGGCGCAACCAGTTGACCACAAGCAGGTAGCAACACTGGCGCTAACAGGGAGACGACACGGGTAAAAGTAGTCCTATAAAAGTGTCTAATTGATAAGCCACAACCTGAACAAACCATGTGCGACTTCATCCTCTATTCTCACGACGTTTTTAAGATGACAGTCGTAATCTCCGAGAAGAGGATAGGCAAATTGGACTGCCCTAAATCGTCAGAACAATCCTTAGGATGGAACGAGTAAAAACGACAGCAAAATCATGGGTCTGAAGGCCGGTCGAACCTTCGGTAAGTTATGCCAAACCTAATCCCCACTGTCGGGTAAGATGTGCTCAAAACTGGGCACGGGTTCTCAGAATATGTTCAACGAACGTAGAGTATGGTTAGACGCATGTCAAACAAACATAGCGAACTATGGAAAAGTCAGAAGTGGAAAAAACTCCGCCAAAACTTATTCCGCCTACAACGGAGAATATATAAAGCGGTTCAAGCTGGCGACTGGAGGAAAGCTCGGTCTCTACAAAAACTGGTAATGAAATCCCGTTCAGCTCAACTTTTGGCAGTCCGTCAAGTGACTCAATTAAATCAAGGAAAACGCACTGCCGGTATTGATGGAAAGGAAAGCCTGAATTACCGAGAGCGAATTGAATTGGTAAAACAGTTGAACCACTATGGCCACACCTGGTTTCATAGCGGACTAAGAGTTGTACCAATCCCTAAAAAGAATGGGAAAATCCGAATTCTGAAAATACCGACCATCGCCGATAGAGCCTGGCAATGTTTAGTAAAATACGCTCTTGAACCTGCGCACGAAACTAACTTTCACGCCCGGAGTTACGGGTTTAGGACTGGACGAAGTGCCCATGATGCACAAAAGTATGTGTTTGAACATTTAAACTCAACTAAAAAAGGCATCACAAAAAGGGTCATTGAACTAGACATCAAGAAGTGTTTCGACCGCATCTCCCACAAGTCCATCATGGATAGGTTGTTAGCCCCAGCGCAAATAAAGATAGGGGTCTTTAGATGCTTAAAAGCTGGCATCTGCCCGGAATTCCCTGAACAAGGGACTCCCCAAGGAGGAGTAGTCAGCCCACTAAAGCGCCAACATCGCACTTGATGGAATAGAGAAGATACATCCATCAGTCCGATACGCGGACGACATGATTATCTTCTTAAAACCAAAAGATAAAGCAGAAAAAGTCCTCCAAAAGGTGGAAAGATTCTTAGAAGAACGAGGTCTCGAAATCAGTCAAGAAAAGACCAAGATAACCAAGGCGACAGACGGATTTGACTTCCTTGGCTGGGAAATGCGAGTCAAGAAAAACGGAAAATTCCATTGCAAGCCCTCAGTGGATAACCATAGGAAAATACGTGAGAAGATTAAAACCGTAGTCAACAGCTCGAATTATGGTGCTTTAGTCAAGGCCAAAAAGCTGGCTACCATTGTAAGAGGATGGCGAAAATACCACAAATGGTGTGACATGAGCGATTCTCGGGATAGCCTATGGTTCATGAACGAAGCAGCACACAGAAAATTCCGAAAGGAAAAGAAAGTGAGTCGCTATCAAGCAACTGAACTATGCAAAAAGGCATTCCCAAAAGTGAAGACAAAGCTTTTCGGACACAAGATGGTCAAAGGTACCAAGTCCCCATATGACGGAGACTTAGTCTACTGGAGTCAACGTAACAGCGGACTCTACGACAATCATACATCCAAGGCACTGACTGAGCAAAACCATTCTTGTGGATACTGTGGAATGAAATTCATTGATGAGGAAAGAGTCGAACTCCACCACATTGATGGAAATCACGACAATTGGAAAAAGAACAACCTAATGGCTGTTCACCGAAGTTGTCACCAACAAATCCACTGGAGCAAGTCTATTGACAAGCCGAAAGGTTGAGGGAATCTAGGAGCCGTGTGAGGCGAAAGTTTCACGCACGGCTTTGGAGCGGAGGTGCCCTGGGTAATACCAGGCATCGACCGTAATAAGAGAGCTTTGAGTACGGTGGGGTTTGAAGTTACCGTAAGTAGAGGGTCGCCTTTACAGGGGACTGGCTATGAGAAAAAGGGTCAAAACTTATTAACTAAGGCGACCCTCTACTAAGGTTTCGTTTCCGGCACACCGGAACTTGGATTGACCGTAGGTCACACTACGCGAACGTCGATCCGAACGCTCGGGGAGAGGCGGCCTCTACTCTTCTTGGCTCTGGCCTGGAAGAGCCACGCTGCCTCGTTGAACCAAGAATCCCCGCGCCTTTAGGCCGGGGAGTGTCAAATCGCCTGTATGTATAATAGTATTGGTAAGTAAACTGCCCTAGTGAGTAAAAGCCAAGACTTACCTGGTAGCAGAGCTTAGAAAATCTGTCAAAACCCCTGACCCTCTTGGTAAAAAATCCAATCAACATGGTACACAGTAAAGTATAAATCAGCTCCTTCGGGGCGAGGGAAGTAGCCTTGGTAGTAGACAAACCTACTACCGGAGTAAGTCCTTTTAACTCAGGATTGTCTGCCTGACGCACTCAGAACTATTTTCAAGTGAGATGACTGGAATCTACACTGCCGATGAATTACAACAGCTGATGACCCAGGAGTCAGAGCGATGGCGACCTCTGGTATTTACTAATGGCTGTTTTGATATACTACACATTGGTCATGTGCGTTACTTAAAGATTGCCAAATCCTTGGGTTCAGCTCTAGTGGTCGGGCTAAATAGTGATCAATCAGTAAATCGCATTAAACCATCACAGCCAGGATATCCTTCCCGACCACTGGTTCCTGAAATACAGAGGGCAGAAATTCTGGCAACTCTCAAACCCGTAGATGGGGTAGTGATTTTTGCTGAAACCACAGCTAATCGTTTAATTGAAGCACTGCAACCAGAGGTGTACGTTAAAGGGGGTGACTACACTTTATCCACTTTACCAGAAGCCCAAATTGTTCAATCCTACGGGGGGCGGATTGAGTTAGTCCAGGTTGAATTTCCTACCTCCACTACTCAAATCATTAACCGCATTCTTCAGGCTCGATAAGCACGTGAGAATAGAGAATGGTTAAAATTTGGTAAATTGTTGTGGGTGTAAATTGATTCTTTGTCAATTTTGGAAAAAACTTTTCATACCCTCGGGTGTTGTCTCTTCCTAGCTGGTGTCTCCCTATATACAGTATAGGCACGCTACATTAGGCATGATAGCAGGCTTACATTAGGTACTAAGCACCCTTACACACTTAACTATTAACCATTAACCATTAACCATTAACCATTAAACCAACACCTAACCCCCAACCCCTAACAATTAACCTGCAAGTTAATTGTTCAAGCAGCGATTAGAGTGAAGCACCGAAGCGAGACAATTGACGGACTACGATCGCACGAATTTTGGCACAAGTTGTTCATCGTAAAAGGTTTAAGGTTAGACAATTATAAGCTTGAAGGTTGTATACAAGCGGTTCCTTGCCGTAGTCTAGGTTAAAAGCATGAACTTGCTTGACTCTCGACTTTAAAACCTATCACATTCAATCTTCTTGAGTGCAACCTCAAACCCTACCCTTCATGAGCGATCAAACGGCCCGGTTACCAGCAGAAGTCTCTAACACAGTTGCCGAACTCCAGCGCCAGCTAAAGTCTAGTTCTGAAAAAAAACAACAGGCTTTGATTCAGGAACTTGCCAACACTGGCACTGCCGGGTTAGACGTGTTAATGGAATTTTTACAGGAGCAACATGCCAACCCGACTATCCTCAGTGCTGGTTTTGCCTATCAAGCCCTCCATCAAGCCAATATGCCCAAAACCAATGAATTTTTGCAAACCTATTTTCCTACTGGGGTTGTACCCCTACGTTCTGAAGCAGGCATTGATTACACACCCGTGCAACAGCTGTTAGTTAAACAAGATTTTCTCGCAGCTGACCGTCTTACTCTCGAAAAACTCTGTGAGTTAGCAGGAGCTGCTGCTCTACAGAGAAGATGGCTGTATTTTTCCGAAGTAGACAATTTCCCGATTACAGATTTGCAAACTATTGATATCTTGTGGGTTATTCACTCTCAAGGCAAATTTGGATTTTCTGTACAGCGGGAGCTTTGGTTGTCTTTGGGCAAGAACTGGGAAAAACTTTGGCCAAAAATTGGTTGGAAAACTGGCAATCGCTGGACCCGATATCCCCATGAGTTTATCTGGGATCTCAGTGCACCAAAAGGTCATTTGCCTCTTTCCAATCAGCTCAGAGGTGTTCGGGTATTTTCCTCTTTGCTTTCTCATCCAGCTTGGTCTACTCGGATATGACTGCCATAAGCGGTCAGGAAGGAAAAAAACACAAAAATGCTTCTGATACCAAAAAAAATGGCATGATTTAAGCATTTATTTTCCTGAGAATTTGTTGACTTCACTACTCTATCTGGGAACCTTAAGTGTTGTGGGTAGTACTACAGTAGCCAGTAGACTGTGGTGCTACCAAAGGTAACCATGGGAAATGGGTTGGTTATGGCAAAAGAAAATCAACTTTTTTGTACTCTGGATGGTTTGACTCCTAAAGAACGGGAAAAAAAACGACTGAAAACTCTTCGGGATTTAGGTCTACTCGAAGCAGAAACAGTACCAGTTTTCGACGAGGCAACTCAAACTACTGCCAGATTTTTAGATGTGCCTATCTGCATTTTGGGCTTTATGGTACAAACGCAACAGCACATCAAATCAGCTGTGGGATTATCTAGAATCGGTCTAATGAATCGAGTGGCACAGTCCCGTCAGTTGCCCCGTAGTGAATGCTTTTGTAGCTATGTAGTAGATAGTCATCAAATGTTGGCGATTAATGATACAGTCGCCAACCCTGTCTTTGCTAGTAGTGTACTGGTTCACCACTACGGTATCCGTTCTTACTTAGGTGCACCACTGTTAACTGCTGACGGAGAGTGTTTAGGTACCCTAGCAGTTATGGATTTAGTACCTCGCAATTTTACCACCAAAGATTATGAGTTTTTGGCAATTACCGCTCGTTGGAGTCTCAGTGAATTTGAGCGGAATCATTTTTTGAAAAAAGAGCGTGACCGGTTTGTTAACTGGCTACCTAACTCTTCCACAGAGGCTCAGCACTCTCAGGAAGTGGAGTCTGATCGGGAAATTTATAGCCCTCGGAATATCTGTCTAGATGGAATAGCTGGTTTTAACTCAGTTCACACCATTAAGTACAAATTACTAACTCAGCTGACACAGGAATTGCGCACACCTCTAACATCAATTATGGGAATGGCTAGTGTATTAAGTCGCCAAGTTTATGGGTCTTTGACTGATAAACAAAAAGAATATCTAGAAATTGTTTATTGCAGTGGTCGTCAGCTGGTCTTGATGGTTGATGAAATTCTTTGCTTGGGGATTTTTGAGGAAAACAGCGAACAACTAAATTTAACTGCTGTAGATATTGAAATGCTCTGTCAACAAGCAATTAACAATTTAGCACAGATAGCCCAGCAACATCGACAAAAGTTGCATTTATCTGTAGAGCCAGGGAATCGCATCTGGTTTCTGGATAAAGAAAAGGTCAGACAAATGCTATATTACCTCATATTCAGTGTGATTTACTCGGCTGAAGCAGGGGGTGAAATACGCATCCATGTCTCTCGAAAAACTGATTTGGACAGGGCTAATGTCGTGTCTTTGAAAATCGCGGTTTGGGTTTCTCACCCCTGGCTCGGAGATGGTCTACCTCAGATGTACGGGCAAATTTCTGAGTTACCGTTACAATCTCCCTCAGCAGCAGCAGCAGTTGCTAATGCTTTAGAAACCCCATTCATCAATGAACGACTCGGAATAAGTGAACTACCTTCGAGTTCTAACTTCCTCTGTGACAATCAGTTTTTATCCAGTTCTTTTGACCCAGAAAGCACTAGTTGGAGTTCTGAATCGGAAAAAATACCTCAGAATAGTGAATCTCGTGAAAGTTTAGGGCTATTACTAAGCTGCCATTTAGCTAAACGCCATAGAGGAAAAATTTCTGTTCAAGGTTTGCCAGAGTTAGGGTACCGCTACGTGATTACTTTACCTAAATTAGAGTCTTCTGATCAAAACTGTTAAACCACTGTTCCAATTCATTGACTGATATGTTAAACTAATATGGGCAACGGTACTGTAAAGGTGATACAGCCAGCAAACATAGACCGTGACCGTATTTATCAAAAACAACTCATAAATAGAAGACTAACGGCTGATAAGGGTTGCTCAGTTAAGAAATTGTTGAATTTTGCGCGCGTCTTTCTGAAGTGGTCGATAGCAAAAGTCCTAAAGACCCCCTGAGAAGGCCAGATTTTCGGGAAGCGTCGAAACGTTTTTTAGTATTTGGTGAATGAATCCTGATCTAAAATCAAAGATTATAGATGGGGTGGTTTCAAATAAAACATAGACAATGAATTCAGCTTGGCAACGGTTTACTCTCTCAAATTTGCAGCTGTATCGGTGGCGAGGAACTAGCTATTTGTATCGCCTCGTGGGACTCCTAGATTCTTGGCGTCAGAGTAGCTTGCTCCTACAGTGGTCTGACCCAATAGGAGCGATGATAGTTGCTCTGGTGTTCGGTTTAGCTCCTTTTGTCTCCAATGCTCTAGTAGGCATCTTGTTAATTGCAAGTGCAGGGTTCTGGGTATTGCTAACCTTATCCGATGATATAGGAAAGCCGAAGGTAAGCCCCATTCATCTGTTAGTTTTTTTGTACTGGAGTGTTGCCACTATAGCCACCGCACTCTCTCCGGTGAAAGGGGCTGCCTCTAGTGGTTTGGTGAAATTAACCCTTTATTTGTTGTTTTTTGCCCTGATCGCAAGGGTATTGCGTTCCGGTCCGCTTCGTAGCTGGATTATTACCCTGTTTCTCCATATCTCACTAATTGTCAGTATTTACGGCTTGCGGCAGTGGTTTTTTGGGGCTGAAGCATTAGCTACCTGGGTAGACCCGACTTCAGCAGCAGCAAAACTGACACGGGTCTATAGTTATCTGGGCAACCCGAATTTACTAGCTGGTTATCTGATCCCAGCAGTATCATTGAGTTTGGCAGCAGTATTTGTCTGGCAGGGTTTGCTCCCCAAAGCCTTAGCACTGACGATGGTGGTCGTGAATTCAGTTTGTCTAGTGCTAACCTTTAGTCGGGGTGGATGGATTGGTTTTGTTGTTTGTATTTTCGTCTTCTTGATCCTGCTGGTGTATTGGTACAGTGTGCAGTTACCCCCTAAATTACGCCCTTGGGCAATGCCAGCCTTATTAAGCAGTTGTGCTGGGGTGATGCTTCTCGCAGTCATGTTTGTTCCAGCTATACGCGATCGCATTGCTAGTATTTTTGTTGGTCGCGAAGATAGTAGTAACAACTTCCGCATGAATGTTTGGTCTGCTGTGGTGGACATGATTCGTGATCGCCCCATGATTGGCATTGGTCCAGGTAACAACGCCTTCAACAAAATCTATCCCCTTTTCCAACGCCCGAAATATACCGCCCTCAGTGCCTATTCCATTTTCCTAGAAACTGCCGTAGAAATGGGTTTGATCGGGATGTTATGTTTCCTTTGGTTGCTGATAATCACCTTCAACCAAGGTATGCAACAACTGAGTCGTCTGAGAAATTTAGGTAATCGTCAGGGATTTTGGCTGATGGGAGCCATTGCCACCATGTCAGGAATGCTCGCCCATGGTCTGGTAGATACCGTTTGGTACCGTCCTCAAGTACAGACCCTATGGTGGCTAGTCGTTGCCATTATTGCCAGTTTCTATGTCAATCCGAATTCTGAGTCCTCAAAAGTTTAGAATTTGCAGGTTGCTTTGAAGGTTGCAGGTTACAAGTTACCAAGGTTGAAGGTTGCTAGTTTTTTGATGTTGACCAAACAACCTTGGCCAAAAGGCCACGGGTGGGCGTTCAACCTTGGCCAAAAGGCCACGCATTCGCGAACAACCTACCAAGCAACTAACCAACCTTGGCCAAAAGGCCACGGGTGGGCGTTCAACCTTCAATAACGTTTGATAGCCCGTGCCATATCTCGCTGATCCTGACGCCTCTTGATCGTCTCGCGCTTATCATGGAGCTTTTTCCCTCTGCCCAAACCAATGCTGACTTTAACTAAGCCGCGCTTCAAATAAATCTTTAAGGGGACAAGGGTTAAGCCTTGCTGTTCTAATTTACCGGTGAGCTTATTGATTTCCTTACGGTGCAGCAGTAGTTTTCGGCTGCGACGGGGGTCATGATTAAAATATTCGTTGATATTTTGGTACGGAGAGATATGGACATTGAGCAACCACGCTTCCCCACCACGAATCAACCCATAGCCATCCCGCAAGTTGACCTTGCCAACTCGGATAGACTTCACCTCCGTTCCCTTTAACTCAATCCCCGCCTCGTAAGTCTCTAAAATTTGGTAGAGAAAACGAGCTTGTCGATTATCACTAATAACTTTATAACTTTCACCTTTATCACTCATAGTCTTGCCACTCCCACAAGCTTGCAGTTATTTAACTGTAGCGCCTGAGGTTAGAACTGGCGACAACGCGAAACTATTAACTTTTTTGACATCCTCCCACCGCGCTCATCTTAGATGATAGCGGGGGATTCCTAAGACTCACGACTTAGGTTTCTGCTTCAATGCACCAGCCTTCCGAGATTTACTCTCTTCCGGTCTTACGGTCGCTCCACAGACTGAAACGGCAAGCCCTGCCGCCAAAATA
>NZ_JAAHHM010000203.1:0-8905 GCF_010692445.1 Moorena sp. SIO3E8
TAATCTCCCGTAGGTTAACCATCCTCGGATGTCCAAATCCCTTCGGCTCTGGTATCAGCCTACGCAGCACAACCCAAGCCCTATCACTCATATCACTCGGATAGGCTTGGCGGTGGGGATTGGCGATATCAGGCAAACGACTCATGGATACAGTGGTTCAACTCATTTCGTCATATAGGTTACAGGCTACTCAGCCCGTCATTGAGTTTCCTTTAGATTCTCTTTACAAATCAGCTCTAAAACACCATTAGCACTCAGGTACAATTGACTTGATCGTCCTTTTGGATCTTGCAGATAGGTAAACCGCATCGGTGCCAAAGGCGAAATCCGCGCAGATTCTCGAATCCGAGTTGAGAGATGGGGTCCGGTGTAAGATATATTCACCACCAGATAATCACCACGAGGTAATTCAGCAGGTGGTTTTGTCTGATCGCCCTCTCGAATCTGTAGATGAATCATCAGATTACAGATCCATTTGCCTGGCTCCAATAAAATTTGGTTTCCCCCTTCGGCAACAGTGGCAGCCCCTTCTACCTCAATCACGGGCCATTTAGCTAGCTTGAAACCCACCTTTGCCTGATAGGGAATCGTGACCTTGTCAGGATTCCGACTGATAAGGGTGTATTCAAGCTTGCCACCTTCAGAACCAAAAACGAGAGCTTCTGGCACTTTCCCGTCATCGGTTGACCAGGACAGCGCTACTGTACTCAACAGAGGGTCACCCTGGACTGTGATGGAAACAGGAAACGATTGTTCTTGGTAGATCGTGTTGATGTAGCTGGAATCAATTTCACCGAACAGCGTTGTGAAATCTTTACTCACGCTACCTTTCAACCACGTCCAACCACCATCGACACTGAGCTCAAAACTCAGCTCAACCGCATCCATTTCTTCACGCCACGTCAGCTTGTACATTACTCCTGACGTGGGACTCTCTGGATGATCAGCAGTCCCAATTGTGGCAGTTTCAGTATTTGAGATAGGCTCAAACAACCGATTAAATAGATCGTGCTGCACCTGTTCCGCAAAGGTCTTGAGCAGGTTTTCTTCCATTCCCGTTAATTCGGGGGGAAGCGGTTCTGGAAGCTTAATTTCAATCAATTGATCTTGAACTAACTGCTCCCAAGCTCTGTCAACTTCTTCTCTGGTTCCGTAGTAGTAGCCATCCTCCTTGAGCTTGAGCACAGAAGAGAGGTTTGCAAAAATGCTTTTACCTTTCACATGAATCTGAGCCTGTACTTGCGGTAGCACTTGAGGATACTCATAAGTGAATATCAGTCCCCCGGTTAGTTGGGTCCCGGACTGAATGTTTTCTACCCACTTCTGAGCGCCTTTTGCAGTCAAGTCCAGCAATAAGGAGGTGGTTTCACCCGCACTGACAGAACTCGTAGCCTCAACCTCTGGGATAGTTACCTTTCCTAGTGACGGATCTAGCAGGATTTGGACTTGAATGTTACGAATAGGCAAGGGCAAAAACTGTAGATTTTCTCCCAAAAAATATCCACTTTTGAGAATTTCCCTTCCCCACTCTTGCTTGAGAGCCTCTTGGGTTAGGAAGTCATATTGGGGCATCAAGGTTGCTGTAAAGCTTAATGCCCCCCCCTTGACCGAATCGATTCCTTGGTCCCACTTGCGAAAGACCGTTAAGGTAGCCTGATATTGTTTATTATCTGAATTAACTACCAAAAAAGATCGATTGGGCATATAGAGAATGACATCAGGTTGTGTACTCTCAAAAAGCCTAAAATCACCAACGTTCCAACTGCTCGTGCTTAGAGCAATCCCGATTTCCGTATCAAAGGATGATGTCATTAAAGGTGCTCCCATCTGTTTAATAGATTGCAGGCTCACTTAAATCCAGTATTAAAAATCATCAGATTTGTGACAGTACCCGTAAGGGTACCTTTTTTGACAGTATCCCCACGTCAGCTCCGCACCTGTCCAACTAGAGCTATCGTATACTTCCTCAGGGTAAGCTCATCTAAATTAGTATCAAAAACTACAGATAAAAGTTTTTTAATAGTATCAAACCAACCAAATATATTACCATTAGAGCCGAAATCCTCAATAGATTATCAGCTATTTCGCGTTGTTTATAATACATTTTATAGTATTGTTAAGGCAAGTAACTGGGGTTACCGGAACTTAAAGATTTTTCCAAATTCTGATCGAATGAAAATGAGGGAGATGGGTGGTGCGATGCGATTCTCCTACAGAGACGCTACGCGATGAAGCGAAGCTTCCGCTAAAAGCGATCGCTATCAAGATAGAGTCCGAGCAAACAGCTGCCTTTACATCGACCCTCGGCATATAACCGACATCACCTATCCACAAAACCCCTAGCATATAAGTAGTCGGACAAAAGTAAAATTAACTGTTGAAATAGGGAACAGGGAACAGGGAACAGGGAACAGAGGAATTTTTGGCAACTTTACACAAGTTAATACCGCGAGGTTTATTTGGTCCAGCTACTTAAGGCCTGGCAATTAGCTCTGTGGATATTTGTACTGGGGGTATCTCAACAGTATCTGGGGGGAGATAACCCAATATAGCTACAAGGTACCTCTATTTTAAAAACCCTTATAATGGCCATCATTCAATCAACTGACTACTTATAGAATTAATAGTACCCTCAGGGGTACTGTGGCCTTAAAAATTACTAGCTATCATAAAAATGTGGTGAGAGAAAAACTCAGCCAAACCCAAGAAAAATAAGTTGACAGGTACAACAATGAGAAATACATGAGCACAATTGATCTTATTTCTACCCCAGAAATTAAGATTGTCTCTCTTAACCAAGTAATTGTACTCACTTGGATGTTTAGAACGGGATTTTGAAAGTGCTACCTTTTTATATTCATCGATAAAATACTCGCCACTATTAGATTCAATAATAATAAACCAATCATAATACTCTTGAATCTTAAGCATTCAGCTAATGCGCTACGCGCACGCTACGCCAACAGCTAATGCGCTACTTGTGGTGCTAAAGGCCTTTGGCCACGCTTTCGGCAAAGCCGACGCTTCGCGAACGCGAACAGCTAATGCGCTACAGATGGTGCTACTTGAGGTGCTAAAGGCCTTTGGCCACGCTACGCGAACAGGTTATGGATCACAGCGTCAAAGCCTGTGCCACGGTACACCAAACAGCTTTTGAATAAGCGATGCAGTGGCCTCACGGGGGTTCCCCCCATCAGCGACTGCCGGGGTTTCCACGGGATTTTCAAGGTGCGGAGGCAGGTGACCCACGCAGCCCCTCTCCACTCGCGCTTGGGATCAAGACAACACGTAAGCATTGGTTTAATCTCTGTTACGTCAGCTGACCACTGTTCGCTGACCGCTGTTCGCTGACCACTGAACGCACCTCAAGTAGCGTGCGTGGCACAGGCTTCGACGCTGTGATCTAGCCCATATGCTTACGTCAATTTGATTAGAATTTACTACAAGTTGAGCAATTATGATGTCAGATATTCCATTAGAAGCCACTTCTACTTCCACTGCATTGAGCCAATCCCATCACTTTTCACAGAAAGAGTTTTGGCAGCAATGGCAGCAATATCGAGACTATCTCTATCATCGCTGTCTCAGGTGGATGGGTGGAAACCCTACTAATGCTGAAGATGCCCTGAGTCGGGCGATGATCAAGGCATGGGAGAAGGTGCAAAAATTTAGGGGGAAAATTGCTAATTTTAAGGCTTGGCTGACAAAGCTGACTCATAATCTCTGCGTGGATATTCATCGAGAACATTGTCGCAGCGCTAACCATGTTGAGGATATAGAAGGGATTCCAGAGGAAAAAGGATTAGTTTTCTGTGACGATACCCCACAAAGGGCTTTGGAGACAGACGAGAAAAAGATTGCTATCCGCCGTGCCATTGATAACTTACCTGGTCGGCTGCACCAGACGTTTATCTTGCACTTTTCTCAAGAACTGTCTCATCGAGAGATAGCCAAACAGCAAGAGATTTCCTACCAAAATGTCTGCAAGCGCATCTCCCAGGCGCGGGCCATTCTGCGAGAGGAGTTGAGGGGATATTTTATCGGCGAGGATGAGACTGATAGGGAATTATCGGTTACGCCAACTAATGAGGCAACAGAGTCAGCAATTGGGGAAATGTCCCAGGAGAATGGGGAAGTTGAAGCGATTGTGGGCGATACGGTGACATCATCTGTTGCGGTAAAGGAAGTGGAGAGTGTTGTGGGTGAAGAAGTGCGATCGCTGAAAGCGGGGCTTCGCCCATCGCCTTTGGCGCGGCTGAGGCCTTTGGCCACGCTACGCGAACGCGAAGCGTCGGCTTTGCCGAAACGCCGATCACTGCAGCACTCTGAGTCGGTTCCTGTTGCGGCTACTTCTGAGGAGACCTTAGATCAAGTGCGGTTGAATACCCATAATAAAAGTGTGGGGAGTGTGGGGAGTGTGGGGAGTGTTGGCAGATGGGGAGATGGGGAGATTTTTATTAAGGGTAATTATCTGGACTTCAAATTAGAAGTAAATATAGAAGTAAATAAAGATGGTTATCGGTGTGTTGAGGCGACGCTTTGTGAAAGGAAGGGGAGTGTCAATGCTACTACCCTATTTTCTAAGTTAATTTTGCCTTTCCAATGTTCACTCCCAAGTCATAAGTTTGTGAGGGATAGGAGTGAGTTGGTTTCTGATCTAGGTGATAGATTGATCATCCGAAAAGGGAGCCACGAGAGTCCGAGAAGCCCACCGACAGCTGAAAAAACTATCAAAATTCAAAATTCATTTCCTGAGGTGCGACCCGAACGCGCCCCCCGTCGGCTTTGCCGATAGGTGCGACCCAAGGCCGGGTTCCCCGGCCATTGGAAAGCGCACCTTGAGCGAATTTAATTCTTAATGGGTCAAGCGCACCTAAATTGTTCTTTGGGTTAGCGCAAAAATTCCTAAATTCCTCGGCTAAATCGTCTTAAAAATCGTCTTAACGGTGTAGAGAAACAAAACCGAAAGGATAAGGAAATACACAATGTCTGTACCAAAAATCAAAACCCTTCATTTTCTGGCGATCACATCCAGGTCTCAATGGAGCGAATCTAGTAGTCTTCTAGAATTAGACACCCGATCCTATGACGTGCAAAGACCTGATCTAGGGCCGCAAATTAAGAGCTTCCAACTCGATACAGGGCATCGGGAACAAGGCAAAGCGATTGCATGCTCTCTAGACATGCCCGAGAATTTATACTACTTCGAGAATATGGTTCTGATCATCAAAGGTGATGACCTGTGGCTGCCGAAAACAATGGCTTTCTATGCAGAGGACACTACAGGATATGTTTATCCAATAGTGGAGTATATAAACTGGCCTGAGCGAAAAGATACCACATGGAGTACTGATCCGAAGGAGGGAAAAGCTAAAATCGAGATCTTTCCCCTGCTACTGGACGTGTAAGGGACTTCCAAAAAATAAATGATCCTTTTAGTTAGCGCAAAAATTCAGAAATTTATCGGCGAAATCGTCTTAAGGATGTAGACAAACAAAACCGAAAGGAGAAGTAAATACACAATGTCTGTACCAAGAATCAAAACCCTTCATTTTCTGGCGATTACATCCAGGTCTCAATGGAGCGAATCTAGTAGTCCTCTAGAATTATACACCCTATACTCTGACGTGCCAAGACAAGATAGAACCCCGCAAATTAAGACTTTCCAACTCGATACAGTGCATCGGGAACAAGGCAAAGCGATTGCATACTCTCTAGACATGCCGGAGAATTTATACTACTTCCAGACTATGGTTCTGATCATCAAAGGTGATGACCTTTGGCTGCCGAAAACAATGGCTTTCTATGCAGAGGACACTACAGGATATGTTTATCCAATAGTGGAGTATATGAACTGGCCTGAGCGAAAAGATACCACATGGAGTACTGATCCCAATGAAGGAAAAGCTGAAATCCAGATCTTTCCGCTGATATTGGACGCGTAAGGGACTGACAAAAAATAAATGATCGATTACCAATTCTCTAGGAAAATGCGCTTAATACAGCAGCTGTTATGGGCGTGATTACACAGAAATAGCAAGGCAATGATTAAGCACATTGTTACAGAGAATTGGTAAGTGAACTACCCCGACTTACTTCGTTGACGTCGGGGTAGTTCACATTCGTCTAACCCAACCAACATTTTATTTCGTGCCTGGGATCGGACCAAGTGCGATTCTCCTAGGTCGCCGCTACGCGAACGCCTTACTCTGGTCGGGTTAGACCGGGTGATAACTATAGATCTTGCTGATTAACTCTCAAAGCATTGACAGATAAAGGTTTTAGCCTTGTTGGTATGTGCTTTTATAACTCCTACCTCCTACCTCAATACTCCTCCCTACTACCTAAATACTCCTACCTCCTACCTCAATACTCCTACCTCAATACTCCTACCTCAATACTCCTCCCTCCTAACTACTAACTCAAACAGGAGACAGGAGACAGGAGATAGGAGACAGAATAAAGAATCAATTTTATTCTTTCCTTATGGGGATGCAGTAAATTATCCACCTTTATAACTACTAACTCCTAACTACTAACTCCTAACTACTAACTACTACCTCCTAATTTTTTACTTGTAAATAATTATTAAAAACTTTATAAGTTGTCTCAATTTTTTTTATTTTCCACTTGACAACAACCCTAGCCAATGTTTATACTATAAACATCCCAAAAAAAGCCGCGCTTTTCGCTTGACCGGCCACAAGCGCGGCTCTTTCCCAAACTACAGTTTAGGTAACTCTATCATAATGGCAAACAAACGATTTATACATCATCCCATCGATTATCGTGAAGCAATGGAGGGTCTTGAACAGCTTGGACAACAGACGGAACCGAAGCAGGAAAATTCCTATCCCTGTCCCATCACGGAGCGAGAGCAAATTCTAATCCGACTGTATAGTTACTTGGAATTGGGCATGACACCGCAACGGTTCTACCAGAAGTGGGACGTAACTCACGAAGATATTGCTTTGATCTGCTCCTGTTCTGTTCACACGGTTAATGGCTGGTTTTCCACCAGTCGTCGCTGTTACCCTCCCACTGCTGGTCACTTGCGTCATCTGGCGATTATGGATTTTTTGTTGGAGGATTTTGAGACTATTCCGAAGGAATTATTGGAGCGATTATGCTCGCAGAGTGTTGAAGGTTGTTCGCGTAGCGTGGCCAATAGGCCAAGGTTTTAAGGTTGAAGGTTTTAAGGTTGAAGGTTTTAAGGTTGAAGGCAGAAGGCAGAAGGCAGAAGGCAGAAGTCAGAAGGCAGAAGGCAGAAGTCAGAAGGCAGAAGTCAGAATTCCCAATTCTCAATTCTTAATTATTAATTATTAATTCTTAATTCTAAATTCCCAATTCTACATTCTACATTCAAAGGCGATCGCTGTCTTGTTTGGAATCTATTCAGATTAGACTATAGATGAAGCTTGTTGTTAATAATTTTTGTGCTAATCGGGAAAATATTGATTAGATACTGAACTATAGCATGTCTGAAAATGCTATAGCTAAAATAACTTAACGTTAATAATTCTTAACAAAAAAGGTACCCTTAAGGGTACTGCGAAGCCAGGAAATTATCTGACATTCTATAAATATCTTGATTGAAATGAATAGCAGCAAGAGGTAAAACTCATGGCTTACAAAGCCTTTCATCCCTGTGTCTCTTAAGTTCTGATCAAATTGGGAGTAGATCAAAGTGGCAGCAGAGATGAACTATGTACTATCAGAGTAAGCTGAAACCCATGAGGGAGCTATAGCTAATGTACAAATGCTCTGTATAAGTGACCTCCCCAAGAGCAACTGGCGTGGTTTCCCCCACTCGCGCTTTGCATCAAGACAATGTTGGAGTTATGAATTAGGCTTTTTATTTATTATTTAAACTATCATAACATCCGCCTTTTTGGTGAAACCATTTCGTAATTAAGCAACAACCAAAATATGTTTAAAGTTTAGCGATTGAGTATCAGTAAAATACTAAGTTTTACCTAGAATTAATCCAATTTTAATAAAACTTAGATTAATTAAATTTTTGTTACATTTATGGAAAATCAGGTTAGCTTATCCTACGAGAGAAATTATGACACCATCTGAAATTGATAAGACTATTACAAATCGGATATTCGAGACCCTCAAGGTATCAACCATCAAATCCTTAATACGAATTCCTGTTTTAATCTTGATTTCAATTCTTTGGAGCCCTTTGGTATTTATGCTCTGGAATTGGCTAATGCCCACAATGTTTGAGATTCAAAAAGTTTCATGGCTTCAAGCAATTGGGCTGACGATTCTAGCGAGATTGTTATTTACCTATGAATATCCGGTAAAAAGTAATGGGTGATTCTTACAATATCCAGTCCAATGACACCACCATCAATTGGGGACAGTGTATTTATTTTTTTCTGTGGTCGATGTTGAATTCGCTGATTGAACCTCTAATAAAATACTCACTCGTTATTGTTCTATGGAACTGGCTAATACCTGAAATTTTCGGACTAGCCCCGGTCAATCCTTTTAAACTCCTTGGTTTTCTCTGTTTATTAACGTTCTTCCGGTCAACTTTATTTTTCTCCTGTAGCCGGGGAAAGGTGAATATATGGCTTGAACCGATCGATATTTAAAGAGCGTAATGATTTGTGATATCAAAAGATAGGTCTCAAATTGTTAATAATACCTACAGCGGTTTGCCATTCAGGTAGGTACTTTTGATCACTTAACAATAATTTTGAACGTCATGCTCTTCCCCCGAAAAGCAGCTTGAGTTCCGGTGTAGTAACCGTTTATTCCTTAAACTCAGATCTTGCACCAAAAAAAGTGGCTGTGAGAAGGAACGGCTGAAGTTATTGTTATTAGGGGATTAGAGGCAGTTCTATCCCTGAGTTAGAGACAACTAATCAAATACCTTGAAAAAGCCTCT
>NZ_JAAHHM010000204.1:0-8901 GCF_010692445.1 Moorena sp. SIO3E8
TTGTTTCAGACGAGGATTTTTAAGAATTTTGGCATCTGCGATTAAGGGCATGCCTTTACCTACAGGTAGATTTATTCCCGATTTTTCTCCTGCCCCTGGATGAATCTTAAAAACATACCCTTGAAAGCCGGCAACCGCTGGGGTTTTCCATTAGTACAGCGATCGCCTCAATCATGGAAAATAGTGGGCAGCTTTTTCAGTTTGTCAGTTCAAACGCTCAAATAACCATCAAACGTATACTAGGCAAGGATTTTCGGTTCGCCCAAAACTCGGCAAAATTGGATGAGCAAGAAGTTGAAAACAAGACTGAGAGAGGGCTTCACAACTCGGCTAGGTGCCCACAAAAATGACTTCCAAAGGTTTGGCTTACCCAAGACGGGCGAAAACAAAGTGGTGACCAAAAAAAAACATACCCAAGGCACTGAAAGACAAGCTGGGCAATAATTTCAAGGTAACCCCACACAAACCCCTTGGCAATGGCTGGGGGATTTTCTTTTGCGGATTTCTAGCATCGATGCAAATCTGAAAAACCGCGTAGCGTCGGCCCTGCTGAATCGCCAGAAAATCAGAAAGATATTGCACAACCAAAGGGTATGTCTAGTGTACGTACCCTTTGGCTTCCCCTGGTTCCATCAACAAGCTATTTCGGTTATCGATATTAAAACCACTTTTTGTTATTTTTTGTACGACCAAAAAGTTAACCGAAATAGAACGGGGCAAACGACGCAAATAGCCCCAAGCAATTCTCTTCCAGAACCCGGTTTTTATTGTGTGGACGTGCGTGGACGTGTTGGTATTTGTGCGTGGACGTGTGCTCTTAGATAAGTGTGGACGTGTTAGGATTTATGTAAATAAAAGTTATTTTGTGCGTGGACGCCAACGTGGACGTAATTGTGGACGGACGACTGAAAGGTATATGCAGTATGTGATTGCTCTATTTTGTCCATGCTCTATTACGTCCACGTTTTTCAATAATATATATAGGTAATGAAAAACGTGGACGTAATTGTGGACGTGGACGTGGTTAGAAGTTACCGCAAGAAGAGTGGAGCCTTTAATGGGTGACTAACTATGCGTAAAAGGTGTTTGACTTTGTTGTAAGGCGACCCTCTGATAAGGTTTCAGCTCCGGACGCGATTAGGTTGCGTGGACATGTTTATTCTTGTGTGCCAGCCGGAATTTCGGGTGAGCAAAAAAAAACGGATTGTACTGTTAGCTGGAGAAAAGTCTTCAGTCAAGGGCAAGCCTGTGAGCTGCTCAAAAATGGGATTAGACGCCTCTCTTTTTTCTTTCAGGATGTCTGGAACCTATTGAAAGGGTTTGACGACTCTGTGGACAATTTTTGTGCTATCTGGGAGAACCGAAACAGAATTTGATGGTCATAGCGTACGCTCAAAAAATGGAAAACCATTATCTTGTACTGCCCTGCTCCCATTTGTGATTCATTCCTGGCATAGGCTTCAGGCTTTTTCTTGGCCTATTATGCCCCCCGTTCCCGGATTTGTCCTAGTTCCAATCAAAGGTCAATTTTACTTATCGGCATTAGAATCACTTTTTGTTATCTTTTTGCGCAACCCAAAAACAACAATTCAGGTTTCTCTGCAAACGAAGGAAAACCTAAAAGGGTCAGAAGGGATGAATCTGGGTAAAGAAAAAACCTTACCTGCCTACTAGTAGGGGTATGCAGTTCTGTGTACCGACTCACCTCCAACGATCGGGCAATCGACCAATTGGTCGATTGCCCTAGTACCAATGTCAGACGGTAGTCCAAGCGGACGACCTACCCACCTCCAACACAAGGACAACTAAGTTCCAACTAATATTAAGTACCTGCATTTTTTTGTTATTTTCTGATAATTTAGGAAAAGATAACAAAAAGTCTTCTAAGTTCCTGTAATCGGACTTAGCAGTATTACAAATTATCCCCTAATTCCGCATCAGGACGTCTTTTTGTTGTCTTTGGTTTTTATCGGAAAATAATAAATAACAGAGGCAATTCTTGGTAATTAAATCAACTTATGGTACTAGGTTGCTATAAATTTGTTGTGGTTTGGCGAAAAATTGGGTTTTCAACATCAGGTCCAAGATCTCAGTGTTAGTTAAAACTCCAGTTATTAATTATTTTATTGGGTTTGCAGACACGCCCTAGATTTCAGCCTGGTGGCGGGTCAAGTAGCAGTGGTGAAGGGACTCGCTCTGGATAAGCTAAGCGCAAAAAGTGCATCCCAATACCCGCTAATCCAGTCATCAAATCGGGCAACACATCATTACCACCAGCTCCACACATCCAACGGCGAGTATGTTCAAAATTGCGCCACTGGGCTGTAGCCTGCAGATTAGCTTCTATTTGCGGATAAAACTCATCTGTAAGCTTGACAAACCTTAATAATAGCTCCGAGTTACCTGCCTTGCCGTGACATAATGAATCATCAGAGAGACTATGAAAACTTTGTAACGTTAGATCTAATGCTGTGTAAGCTTCACTTAATATATCCTCATCAGTTTTGCCTAAAGTTGCCCAACTATCAATACGACTCAAACCAATTCCTGCCGCACCGTTACACCAAAAATAAGCAAATTTTTGGCTAGGGGTTTCTTTTACCATTACTGCGGTGCGCAAATCATACCAGTTCCTCTTTGTTGCGTCAAATTGGGTTTTTTCGTAGGCAAAGGCTTGACGACCAGCTTCAATATATTCAGGTTGATTAAGGTGACTGCCGAGCCGAATCAGCGCCCAGCCGATGCCACTTGCTCCGTGAGAAAAGCCTGTTAGATTACCTCTTGTGTACTGAGGATGGTAGGATAGCCATGAAAGGTTATCATCCTGACGAATTGCATTCTGTAGTAAATGCTGAGCACACAATTCGGCACAATGCAACCCTTTCCCGGATGTCATTTCTGTCAGACCCAACATGACAGGAATAATCCCCGCGACACCTTGCAAAATATCATAGTGTCGATCTTGATTGATACGCGGTATAAGTTCATCACACAATTCGCTAGCCAAATCTAGAAGTGTCGGCTTGTTCCACAACTGGGCAAGGTGCATCAACAGGTAAATCAAACCGGCTGTCCCGTAGAATGCACCGAATCCTATCATTTTCTGTTGTTCGAGCGCGTGATTGAGTGCCCGCTTTGCAGCATCGTGAAATTCAGGACAGGGTTGGATTGCATTGAGATAAGCTAAAAACAGACAGATTCCCGCTGAACCACTGTAAAGCGAAGAATTAATATCTACTAAACGTTTACCAGTGGGTGTGGGTTCTATAGTTTGCCAGGGAGCAGTGTGAGAGGGATCTTGGAGTAGCGAACACAATTGCAGTCCAATTTGATAGGCATAGTTAACTGCTGAAGCGACAAAGTGTTTACTATTAATTTCATCTGTAGATAAGCTGGCATAAATATAGTTATTCTGGCGGATACAGTTGTCAGAGGATAACTTTTTAATGCGTTTTATTGTATTCTTTAGAGGTGAAATAATCCGTGTATCGGACAACTTCTGCTGATAATTATAAATCAGATTCTGATCATTCGCATGTGCAGTAAAGACAGGTATGTCTAATTGCCATAAAGCAGTTAACTCCAATTCAGCTAGTTCCCCCGTATCGTCCCATTGACGCGGATGTTCAATTAAACTATAAAAAATTAAATCGACTTCCAGTGGTTCGGCTAAGCATTTAGGATGTTGAGCTGCATTCAGTAAATCTACATAAATTTGTGTAGAGCGGTTGACGAAGCGCACTGAGGAGGATATAAATAATTCTTCGAGCAGCTTGATTGTTCGTGTAGGGTTTTGTAGCACCCAATCATAAACTTTGTTAAACCCTTCCACAATACTTTTTTGATAATCCTTTGGGTTGACCAACTCACCCTTATAATATAGGCGATTCTTTGGTGCTACCTTGATGCGAACACCAACTTTGGGTTCAACGGTTAAGGCTAATGACATTGAGTTGTTAATTTTGGGGATAGCAAAGGGGATCTGATACGATTCGCCACCGCTATAGCCGCTAAAGTTTACCTGCTTGTCTGGATCAACACCTTTTGCACGAGGCCACTCCAGCATACCAGTCTTAAACACTGAATCAAACAATGAATCTGATAATTTGTTCATTCGCTGGGGGACAACTTCCAAGGCAGTTTCGCAGTCGCAAATAAAGGCGTTACAGTTGGATACAAGAATATTTTCTAGATGAATATCGCTACCGCCTAGTATATGGAAGATTGCTAAATAGCCCCCTAGCTGATTGTAAAATGTCTTGACAAATTGCTGGCTTTTAGTGTGGTTTTGCACTGGAATAAATTCGGCATAACCATAACCATCTTTACAAAGTACCTGATAAGTAGCAAACTTAACTATTTCAGTTTCATTCAAAGTTTTAAGTAAACTTTGCATCGCTGCTTCAGATTTTATACAGCGTGGTTTGTAAACAATCTTTTTCTCTTCTGAGTTAGCCAACTCTAGATTAACAATTACCACACTATGACCATCAGCATGGGGATCTGATTGACCTAAATGGAAAGATTTGAGCTGTTTGATTTTTACTCCACCAAAGAAGGTGGTGCTGATTTCATCGCGTTCGCTCGTCAAACGTTGCATTAGTTCTTCACCATTTTTGCTCAAAAAATGGGTGATTTGAGCTAACCAACGCCCCAAGACAGGAAACTTGCGATAAAAATGATGGTAATTCTGCTCATCTTTAAAGGTCGTATTTAAGTAAGTTAAATATCCCTCAGTATCGGATGATTTAGCAATATTATTTTGATGACAGTAAAAATTGATATCAGCTTCAATAGCAAAGGATAAAGGTAATTGAAAGCGATTGATCAACTCCATTTGAAGGCTAACCAACGCTTGTTGAGTAATATTGAAATCTACTGTAGAGCAATTTATTTTAGCCAATATTGGTTGCATTCTTTGTTGCAGCAAGCGCAAAAATGGTTCGATAACTTTAGCAAAATGTTTGTAGTAAATATTCGGGTCATACCAGAAGCTACCCGCAAAATTACTCGACGGAAAATCGAGAGTTGCCAATGCTGCTTGATACACATTCAACCATGTAGAATGTGGTTGGACAAACTGTCTCAAATCAGACTCAGATAAGTTAGCTAGATTGCGTTCGTATAATTTATAGTCAATTAACAGTTGTTGCAGATTATCCTTGGCAAATATATGGCTTGCTAACGGTTGATAAATTTCTTGCTTAACTTGCACCGTGGCCAATTTGCCAGCCATTTTTTCTAACATCCAATTATCGAGAAGAGTAAGCGGAGTAGTACAAGCTGACAAAGAATTGTTAGAAGACAATTGCTGAATAATTGCGATGCGCTCAGATAAATTACTTGCACGACAAGCTAAGTTAGCGAGAGTAAGATTATCTAGCATAAGTTAGAACCATCTGATTTAAATTATTTTTTCGGAAACTTGTGTAGGGACGTTCCAGGAGCGTCCCTACATGATAACTAAATCACACAGCGTTGATATCAAACTCTACAGTTGCGAAGTTGCGAGTTAAACCAACGTTCTATAGCAATCCTAAATCATTTGTAAAATAGGCAAAATTGTAAATCCTTGCTGAGCAAGGGTTATAGCGATAGCTTCGCCCAATATATTTCACAAATCATATAGGATTGCTATAGTTGACATTAGAAACAAAAGACTCATTGAGAGAGAGCATGTCAAATTCGCAGAACAAATGTACTAAAATAGTTCATAACTACTACTGAAGCCCCGAAAACGCTGTAGTTCAAGCGTTTGTAGTTCAAATGTTCTTACAAAATTGACCTGCTCCCTCATTGAGAATTGAAATTGACATCAGAACTGAGACTAACCTTTGATTCAGCGGTGTCGCAAGATATGGTTATTCCGAAGTTACAGGTACTAGTAGCAATAGGACTCGTACCCCCATCACAATAGACGGTAAAGCCAGTATAGCAGGTACTATTGCATCCACCACCAGTACCACCTTTAATCAACTCGGCAGGCGAACGACTCTGTCCCGCAACAGCTTTTGGTAGTGCTGTGTCACCTTCTGACATACCAAACGCTTCAGGATTCTTTGAAAGTTCTTCACGGAATTCAAGGTCAATTATGGCAAATTGCAAGAGTTCCTCTTGATCATTGTTAAACATAAAGCGCCTCAGAGAAAAAAACAAACTGTCAATATATGGATCAGCACCTACACAGAATTAATTGCCTAATCCAAATCTCTGTAAGCCTCGCAGGGTAAGGCTTAAAGAGATTTGGTAAATGTCCAATTAATTTTGTGTGCCTGCTTATCAATTTGAGGGAGAAAGAACCACTTAAGAATTCACAAGTTATGAGTCAGTGCTTAGAAGACCTTACGGCTTCAGGATTACAGCCTGGATCATCCCAAGTCATCTCAATTGGAATGTTTCCTCCAACCACTCAGTTATTGTTTCAAATACAGTATTACCTTCGTTAATTAGTTTTGTGCGCCATTTTGGCCGTTATTTTTAGTGGAGAGCCATGATACCTGTACTGACTATTAATAACTACAGAACCTGGGGGGGTGACATGCAAGCTGAAATCATTACTAAGTAGTAATTTCAGGCCATAAGTTACAAAAAGATACATAGTGAGTCCTCAGATGCGCCCACCACCATCCTTCTCTTAAAACCCCAACTTCTGCACCGCCCTACGCTTCACCTCCTCATCCCGCCGGTCATACTTAGCCGTAGTTACAGGGGAAGCATGGCCAGCTAACTTCTGTACTGTCACAATATAAATCCCAGCATCAAGCAGATATACAGAAGAGGCGGGACTCAGTAAGCCCATTTCACCCCATCAGTGATGCCCTAATCCAACCCTATTCCCGGCATTCTTCTCGACAGTCATTGGAAGGGTGTTCAAGACTGAGTATAGGGTTCGCTCAAGCGTCTTTATGACCAAGTGATGGTGAAGTGCCTTGTTGGGGGATTATCGGTACTTCAGTACCAGAATCCGGCCAACCTTCATGCTTGAAAGGAGTACGACTCGGTTTGCGTACAGAATCAGTAACCCAGATGCATCAAGGGCTAAAAACAGTACGACATTATCTATTGCCAGCTGGCAGCCATTTTCACCAGTAATGAGGCCAATTCCCTACTCCCAATTCCCTACTCCCACCGCATGGATATAAAATGTTCACTGGACATCCGGTGGACATCCAGTGGACATCTAGTGAATGGTTATGACTCAGGAAATAGACAAAATCCCGGTCAAGGATTTACAGACTAAATACAACATAGGTCGCAGTGCCCTTTATGAGCGATTCAAACATGCCAATGTCAAGCCAAACAAAGAGGGAACTCGTTCTTTTGTGTCCGGTGAACAGCTTTCTGAGCTGGATCGCTTGCACAACCATCTAGAAGGGGGTGGAACGTTTGAGGACTTTGAATCATTATCAACCACCGGAAACAGTCAGGAAGCTATCTCCCTAAACAGTTCACCGAACAGTTCACTGAACGTTCACCGGACGAATTCCTGGGAGGCGGAACGGGAACCATTATTAGAGGTATTGATTGATGCGATGAAGCAAAGCTTCCACTACGCAATCACTTACGGTGTCTCTCTACCCAATGCTGGAAAACCTGTGACAGCAATCGACCGCCATCAACAGCTGAAAGTTGCTGCTGAAGAGGGCTGGCTACTGACAACTTTGGAGGTGAAGGAACTTATTGGGGTTAAGCCTCAAGCCGGAAAGGGCGAGAATAAGTATACCCGAGGCTCATGGACATTCATCAAGTCTGGAAAAATTGGACGAGGAACTGCTTGGAGAGTAGAACGAAGCATGTCCCCAGAGAACAGGATGAAAAGGATTGAAGGACTTCCGGATTGACCTTAAAATGTCAGAATGATTTTGAGATTGATTTTGTCTTTTTGTCAGCGATGAAGCGTTCGCGTAGCGTGGCCTACGGCCTCAGCTTCCGCGCTTGAGCGATTAGCCCGAAGGGCGTTGGCTAGCGAACGCTTATTGATATCAAGGTCTGGGTTTATTAGAACCCTTCCCCTTAGGCTTATTTTGTTCCTTTGATGACTTGTTTAGCAATTCGCTCGCTGTTTTTCCTGTCAATATCAAGTAGTTAGCTCGTTGATTTTCATCAAAGAACGCGAAGGCAGTCGATACGGCAAACATTACAATTACTACTAGTGTTTGAACCTTCTCTTGGAAGGTTTGATTTTTCTTTAGCATCAAAATTATTTCCTCTAAAATCAAGTCAATAATTATGTGACTAGTAGTTGTTGAATTTGAGCTTTCCAAGGTTCGGATAATACTACTTAACGATTGCAAAAAAAATATATTTGACCAGGGCACACCAAAGTTGTTCAATAAATAGGCAGGGGTGTATTGAGGCGTGGGGTATGAAAATCGACCGCCATGGCCAGGCAAAGATTTTAACAGCAGAGGAAATCCAGCTTCTGTTCAACGAAGGGGCAACCCTTAACCCGCCACGAGACCGGGCACTGTTTGCCGTGATGCTGTACACTGCCTGTCGGGTCAATGAAGCGGTGACCTTAAGAATAAGGGATGTTTATGATCGCAAAGGTTTCGTGCGTCCCGTTGTTCTATTTCGGAAAGGTAACACAAAGGGTAAGCTTGCCACCCGGACCATCCCGGTACTAGAAGATCTGCGGAAACACCTAACAGACTACCACCCTCCTTCATGGGGAAACTATCTATTTCCCGGAAGGCATGGGAAAGGGCATCTCACCCTGAGGGGGCGACGAAATAAGCTAAAATGCAGATTCTATAAGCAACCTAGCCCTTATACCTCGTTGATAATACTTTCGTTTATTAGGATTGAGTCTCATTAATTCGGTTACTAATTCTAGACAACAATCCTTAAACTTTACCCAGGTTTGACCATATAAACCAATGTAAAAACTGCTATGTCTCC
>NZ_JAAHHM010000205.1:0-8714 GCF_010692445.1 Moorena sp. SIO3E8
CCAACAGTTTTTTAGTTTCGGTATTTAATTCTCTAATGAATCTCATATAAATACCCATTTTCAGTGATTTTATCTAATTATAGATTATTATGTCAAAAATAGGTAATTAATTTTGTGCACCTGCTTAATAGATTCTTTTTAGACCAGTTGTCGTGGTTTCCATCTATGTGATGGAGGTGTACATCCTCGTCTTCCATGAACCTCAGCCCGCAATGTCCACAGGATTGGTTTTGCTTTTTCAATGCCTCTGAAGTAGCATCTGAGTATAACCTTGAATTCCGGTTACTCCAGTACACCAGGTCACCGTCGTAGGGTGATTTGGTGCCCTTTACATTCACGTGTTGGTTTTGTTTGTACCCCACTTTAGGGAATCCCTTTTTACATAGTTCTGTGGCTTTGTATCGATTCACTTTCTTTTCCTTTCGGAACTTCCGGTTAGCCGTTTTTGCCATGAACCATAGAGAATCCCGAGTGCTGCTCAGATCGCAGCTAGAGTGGTAATTTCGCCAACCGCGCACGATGGGTGCCAGCTTTTTGGCTTTTACTTCTGCACCATAATTCGAGTTGTTGACCACGGTTTTAATCTTCTTCCTTATGTTCCGGTGGTTTTCCTCTGAGGGAGTACATCGGAATTTTCCGTTTTTCTGGACTCTGAAATTCCAGCCTAGTAAGTCAAAACCGTCTGTCGTTTTAGTTAGCTTGGTCTTTTCTTCACTTATTTCCATCCCACGCTCTGCTAAGAATGCTTTGACTTTGTCCAGTATCTTCTCGGCATTGTCTCTTGGTTTGAGAATGAACACCATGTCATCGGCGTACCGTAAACTAGTGTGTATGTCCTCTATTCCGTCAAGGGCTATATTAGCTAGTAAGGGACTCACCACTCCCCCTTGAGGCGTGCCTTGCTCCGGGAATTCAGGATTTGTCCCGATTTTGAGACATCGGAATATTCCCTGTTTGATAGCTCTCGGGGCTATGACTCTTTCCATGATGGAGTTATGTGATATCCGGTCAAAGCACTTCTTAATGTCTAACTCGATTATCCTCTTATTGCTTCCGTTACTGGTTGACCTTAGGTGTGACAATAGACGTTTTTGAACGTCCTGTGCGCACCTTCCGGTACGGAACCCGTAACTATCTGCGCTAAATAGCGCTTCGTGAGCCGGTTCAAGGGCGAATTTTATTAGACATTGCCATGCTCTGTCAGCGATGGTTGGTATTTTCAATGTTCTTATTTTCCCATTCTTTTTAGGGATTGGGATTTCACGAAGTCGGCTATGCTTCCAGTCAGAGGCATGGTCGTTCAATGTTTCTACCAGTTCCATTCGCTGTCTGTAGTTGAGACTTGACAGGCCATCAACTCCAGCCGTCTTTTTCCCTTTATTTAGTTGTGTTACTTGACGGACAGCCAAGAGTTGGGCAGCGCGGGATTTCAGGATAAGCTTCTGTATAGACCGCGCTTTCTTCAGGTCGCCGTCTCGAACCGCTTTGTACACTCTCTTTTGTAGGCGGAATAAGTTTTGGCGAAGTTTCTTCCACTTTTGACTCTTCCAAAGGTCGCTATATCGTTTTGACATGCGTCTACCTATGCTCTCCTAAGGTTTGTGTATTCTGGATACCCGCAGCCAGTTTTTCGGCTGCATCTTACCCGACAGTGAGGATTAGACAAGGCATAGTTTACTGAGGTTTCGACCTTTCCTCAGACTCATGATGCTGTCGTTTTTACTCGTTCCGATTGTTAGATTGTTTTGACGATTTAGGGCAGTCCGGAGATGAAACCTTAGAATAGTGGAGCCTTACTACAAAATTTTTAACCCTTTTACCCATAGCCGACTAACTATAAAGGCTCCACTATTCTTGCGGTAACTTCTAACCATTTTGCCTATCCTTTTCTCAGAGATTACGATTGTCCTTTCTCAAAACATCGTGAGAATAAAAGGATGAAGTCTCGCATATACTAGTCAGATTGCGGCTTCCGGGTAAGACACTTTTTAAGGACTTTTGTTAATCTACCCTTGTCGTCTCCCTAGTTAGCGGCAGTGTGGCACATCTGATTTACCTCTGATTCCGCCCTGATGCCAGCGTCACTCTGGTGGGTTGCCGCCCACTTCGGTGTGGCCAGATCAGGAGTCACTTGTCTCTTCAAGGGGAGGACTTTCACCTCCATCCAACATTCAGTTAGGTTTGAGGGTGTTATCCCTCGCGCCCCTAAGTCATACCCCTCCCTACTACGGGAGGCTCCTCCTTAGAACGAGCCGCACAAAAAGTTCCTGTCTGGTGGGCAGTGGCTGATCATCGCTTCACGGCTGCTAGCCAATTTCAGGCAACAGCCACTGCCCACCCTACGATTAATTTTCCGATTCCCGATTGATTCCCGATTCCCGATTCCCGATTCCCCACTCCCGACTCCCCACTCCCGATTCCCCACGTAACAAAACGTAAAAAAAAAGGCATTGACAGAGGGTGAGCCAAATCAATAAGCTAAACCACAGAAAGTTTAATTCTATGGAGATGAAACCATGCCCAAGAAAAAACTTACCCCCAAGCAGACTGCTCCTGTTTCTCGTAACGGGGTGGCAAGGCAAAATGAGGAGTCAGTCTCCGAGTCTCTCTCCCAGTACTGTGTGGCCCAGATTTCTAATGGCTATTTAATTCCTTTTGCAGGGGACGACGCGGAGTAGTCCCCTTAATATACAACGATCTGATCAAAACGTCAAAACCCCTTTTTGCTCTCGGATGGCGCACGATTTGCGCGGGATTTATTTCCGAGCTACCTGTGCTACTAACTCGTTTTCGGTTACCTGGCACGGGGGGCGTGCTTGGCGGGCAGAAGTCCTGCCAGAAGGTTGAGTGGCACTCGAAACGGAGGGCTGACGGTCGAGAAGCTTGCTGCCCCAGTGGCATTGTGGAGCAGGCTTCTTTTTGGGTTTATATCTTTCTTTGGCAGAAGCCTTTAGATGAGGGAAGGCATGAATATTAGTGGGGTGGGTATCTTTCCTGCCGCGAATAATTGATAACCGGCAAGATGCAGCTTCCAAGGCAGGAAACAGGCAAGATGCCTGTTCCACAATAAGATGCCGGTTCCACCCATTGGGTCAAACAGCTTTAATTGAGATGGATCCTGAAAATGGAAGCGATCGCATAAGCGCGGAAGCTGAGGCCGTAGGCCACGCTTTGCGTTCGCGTAGCGTCGGCTTTGCCGAAACGCTTCATCGCGTCTGAAGCATGGTTTACAGATAGAGTAAAAAATAGAGTAAAAAAATACTTCCGCGCCCCTTGGTGGGCCGTGGCTGATCAGCTCTTCACCAACCTTGCCGATTTCGCGATTCTTGCCACTGCCCACCCTACGATTCTTGAGTGGAAGCGATCGCATTTGCCAATCCTGGACAGATAGACTAAAAACAATACTTCCGCGCCCCTTGGTGGGCCGTGGCTGATCATATATTCACGGCTGTTTACCAATTCCCTGGCTTGCCACTGCCCACCCTACGATTCTTGAGTGGAAGCGATCGCATCTACCAATGCTTTACAGATAGACTAAAAATAATACTTCCGCGCCCCTTGGTGGGCCGTGGCTGATCAGCTCTTCACCCTTGGTTGCCAATTCCCTGGCTTGCCACTGCCCACCCTACGATTCTTGAGTGGAAGCGATCGCATCTACCAATGCTTTACAGATAGACTAAAAACAATACTTCCGCGCCCCTTGGTGGGCCGTGGCTGATCATATATTCACGGCTGTTTACCAATTCCCTGGCTTGCCACTGCCCACCCTACGATTCTTGAGTGGAAGCGATCGCATTTGCCAATCCTGGACAGATAGACTAAAAATAATACTTCCGCGCCCCTTGGTGGGCCGTGGCTGATCAGCTCTTCACCCTTGGTTGCCAATTCCCTTGCTTGCCACTGCCCACCCTACGATTCTTGAGTGGAAGCGATCGCATCTACCAATGCTTTACAGATAGACTAAAAATAATACTTCCGCGCCCCTTGGTGGGCAGTGGCTGATCAGCTCTTCACCCTTGGTTGCCAATTCCCTTGCTTGCCACTGCCCACCCTACGATTAATCTCCCGATTCCCGATTCCCGATTCCCGACTCCCTACGTTACTGGTTAAAATAAACGTTATGAATACTGAGTTAGCCTTATGGAAAGTCGTTATTAGTCTGCCTGAACATCTCAAGACGGAACTATTGCATTATGCAGACTATTTACGAGAAAACTATCTAAATAATACACAATCTGATCACGAAAAGATAGAAACGGCTCACGGTTATGGGAGTTGGGCAGTTCAAATCATTATGTCAGATGATTTTGATGAACCATTATAAGATTTGGCGGAATATATGTAATATGAAAGCTCTTCTCGATACTCATGCTTTTCTTTGGTATTTACTAGGTGATACCCGTTTAGCGATTAAAGCTAAGAGTATTATTGATACCAAAGCTCACACTACACATTCTAATAAAACTCCCCATCACCCCATCTCCCCATCTCCCCGACTCCCGATTCCCGATTCCCGACTCCCGATTACCCTTTTTGTTGAGCAACTAACTTAAAAGTTTCAACAATTTCTGTAATGATAGCAATCTGTTTTGGACTTAGACCACTCACATCGATTACTTTATTTTCCATCACAAGTTTACTCGTTCGTTTACGTAATAGTATTTTGATAGCAAAGGGAACAGGTAACAGCGGATCTGGGAACACCTAGGACTTTGTACCTCACCACATTGAAAACCGCTATACTAATATAGTATCAATGTAAATACTAAACTAGTTTATGTTAACCCTTGATCAAATTGAAACAGCTATTCGACAATTACCAAACAGCGAGATTCGAGAGCTGGCAGCCCGCTTACAGAAATATTTAGATGATTTAGATCATAAGTGGGACCAGCAGCTAGAATCTGACCTAAGCTCTGGAAAGCTAGACAGCCTGATGAAGCGAGCAGAAGCAGATATTGCTACCAATCAAGTTAAGGAGCTTAATGAAATCCTTTACGACAGGTGCGACCCGTGGCGAATTTAATTCTTAATGGTAAGAGCGCACCTAACCTGATTTTTGGCGAACTTACGCCATACTTCCCACCTCAGTTAAGGAGCAAGCACGAAAAGCTTACCAAAATCTGGCAGCAAAATCCCTTTCATCCATTAATTTAATTGCGGCTCTTAAAGCTCATGAAAATATCAACAGCGCCAAATACCTCAAGGTTATACGATCACGATTATCAGCTTTGGCTAGAGGCAACTATAAAACAACTGCGATCGGGAGATTTTACCCATGTTGATTGGGAAAATTTATTGGATGAGTTAGAAAGCATGGCTAAAAAGAACAAAAGAGCAGTTAAAAGTCTATTAACTCGACTTTGGGAACATTTACTTAAACTTAAGTATTGGGAATCTGAAAGAGCATACAACGCTAATAAATGGAAAGCCGAAATTACAACATTTCGTCAACAGATTCGAGATGAATTGTTAGATAGTCCTAGCTTAAAGCCTTATTTGTCTGAAATCTTTGCCAACACTTACCTAGATGCCAAGAAAGTGATGGGAAGTTTAATGGATAAACCGATTGCTTTTTTCCCAGAAGACCCTCCCGCATCTTTAGCAGAAGTTTTGAAGGAAAATTGGTTTTTCGACTAACCCCGGGAGTCGGGAGCGGTGCGACCCGTGGCGAATTTAATTACGGGTCAAGCGCACCGAGGGAGTCGGGAATCGGGAGTCGGGGAAAGAGTTACCATCGAGGAATACTACTTTTTTATGCCGCCATCGCCTATATTTGTAAGCCTATAGCCAAGTTAATAAAGAGTTACCGATTCCACAGATACTACAGTTAGCCTAGAAGTAGAACGCGATCGCGTGACTCGCATCTGAAGCATGGTTTACAGATAGACTACAAAAAAAAGCTCTGGCTGGTGGGCAGTGGCTGATGATATATTCACGGCTCTGGCTAATTCCGTTGCTAGCCACTGCCCACCCTACGATTATCCCTATCTCCCTATCTCCCCATCTCCCCATCTCCCCATCTCCCCATCTCCCCATCACCCTATCTCCCCATCTCCCCATCTCCCCACTCCCCACGTAACAAAACTTATGAAAAAACCTATTCACACAGGCAGAGCCAACTCAATAAGCTAAACCACAGAAAGTTTAATTCTATGGAGATGAAACCATGCCCAAGAAAAAACTCCTACCCAAACAGACCGCTCCTGTTTCTCGTAACGGGGTAGCAAGACAAAATGAGGAGTCAGTCTCCGAGTCTCTCTCCCAGTACTGTGCAGCGTCGGGAAAAGGGGTCTGGGTCGATCCTTTTGCGGGGGACGACGCAGAGTAGTCTTCTTAATTTACCACTATCGGATCAAAATGTCAAAATCCCTTTTTGGTCTCGGATGGCGCACGATTTGCGCGGGATTTATTTCCGAGCTACCTGTGCTACTAACTCGTTTTCGGTTACCTGGCACGGGCTTGCTTGGCGGGCATTAGTCGAAGAGGGTAGAGTCGAACTCGAAACTGAGGGCGGACTTGAAAGGAGCTTGCTACCCCAGTGGCATTGTGGAGCAGGCTTCTTCTTGGGTTTATACCTTTCTTTGGCAAAAGCCTTTAGATGAGAGGCGGCATCAATATGAGTGGGGTGGGCATCCTGCCTGCGATGGAATATTGATAACCGGCAAGATGCCGGTTCCACCAAGATATTTGACCAAGATGCCCCCATCCTGCCTGCGATGGAATATTGATAACCGGCAAGATGCCGGTTCCACCAAGATATTTGACCAAGATGCCCATGCCAGCCACCGGGTAAAAGAGTAATAATTTAGATGCATCCTGAAGATGGAAGCGATCGCATCTGAAGCATGCTTTACAGATAGACTAAAAAAAGTTCCTGTCTGGTGGGCAGTGGCTGATCATAGCTTCACGGCTGCTGGCCAATTTCACGCAACAGCCACTGCCCACCCTACGCTTCTGCTGCTTTACAGATAGACTAAAAAAAGTTCCTGTCTGGTGGGCAGTGGCTGATCATAGCTTCACGGCTGCTGGCCAATTTCAGGCAACAGCCACTGCCCACCCTACGATTCCTCCCCATCTCCCCATCTCAAAATGGAAGCGATCGCATTTGCTGGCTGCATGACAGATAGAGTTAAAAAAAGTTCCTGTCTGGTGGGCAGTGGCTGATGATAGCTTCACGGCTGCTAGCCAATTTCAGGCAACAGCCACTGCCCACCCTACGATTAATTTCCCAACTCCCGATTCCCGATTCCCAACTCCCGATTCCCGATTCCCGATTCCCGACTCCCGATTCCCGATTCCCGATTCCCGATTCCCGATTCCCGATTCCCAATTCCCCAAAGCCAGTGACTACCACCTACTCCCCCCAAATTACCTATCAGTGGCTCGAAAACTTTGATGCTGCTGCTTCCTTAGAATACGACGACTACACCTGCCCCAGCATTGCTAGCCACTGGCAAGGTGCCAGCCCTCTAGGGGAACTGCTGGGTTTAGCGGCAGTGGAAAATGATGAAATGGTGGGCTTGCTGGTGGCGGAACTGCGCAAAGACCCCAAAACCGATACCACTAGTGCCTTCATTCTTTCCCTGTTTGTCCACCCGGAAAACCGGCGACAGGGGGTTGGCAGCGGGTTAATCACCCATCTGGAAGCCCACGTCCGGGAACTGGGTTGTAGCCAAATCGAGCTATCCTACCAAGCCACAGCACTCACCACCGTTGCCTTGGAACCCTTGCTGGAAAGATTGGGATGGGAAACTCCTAAAATTTCCCTAATTTTGGCAAAATTTGATAGCGAACATATTGCCCAAGCCCCCTGGGTTCACCACTATCGTTTCCCGAAAGATTTCACCGTGTTTCCTTGGGCAGAGCTAACCCCAGCCCAGGAGGAACGGATTCACCAACGGCAAAAGCAAAAAGTTTGGTATCCTGAATCCTTGTCTCCGTTTCTGGAACCCTCAAAACTAGAACCCCTCAACAGTTTGGGTTTGCTCTATCAAGGAGAAGTGGTGGGTTGGATGGTGAACCACCGGGTTGGCCCAGATACTATCCGCTATACCTCTATGTTTGTGGAACGACGGTTCCAACGGCGTGGCCGTGGTGCCATGGTAATTGCAGAGTCTCTCATGGCTCAACTCCATAGTGATATTCCTTACTATACCTTTGCCGTGGGGGAGAGTAACCAACCCATGCTTGAATTCGTGGATCGTCGCCTTAAACCTTATTTGACGTCATTGACTGAAGCGTATCGGAGTCTTAAGAAAGTAGGGAACAGGGAATAGGGAACAGGGAATAGGGAGTAGGGAGTAGGGAATCGGGAATCGGGAACAAGAATTATTACAATTGATTTAGGATTGCTATTATCCAAGAAAGTAAGTAGTGGACTGGCACAGCTAATTTGGTGCATTAGAATCTGCCATCTCTTCATCTTCAAACACTGGATAAAGGTGTTTAAGTTTGACTCTGGCATCCGGGGTTGAAAAATGCCAAATTACTTGAGTGGCTGTTTTGTTTCGCTCTTGAACACACGCTTTTAACTTCTTTTCCAATTTTTCTTCGACTAAAATCCTGCGGGCTAAACATTGTTTGCTTAAAATGCTTAGTTCAATCTCTGCTACATTTAACCAACTGCCATTACTTCGAGTATGATAAATTTCTAGTCGTCTGGCTTTGGCGTTGAGCTTCATCAGCCGGGAAAGCAACATACACGAGAAGCA